>CAMKNF010000140.1 GCA_946414115.1 uncultured Ruminococcus sp.
TTACGCTGTCCGGGATTGTTATGCTTGTTAAACTTTCACAGTATTCGAAAGCAGAAGCACTGATGCTTGTAACCTTGTAACCATTAAGTTCACTCGGAATTACAATTTCGGTGTCAGAACCTATATATTTTGTAATTCCCACTGTGCCATCATCAAGTATTGTATATCCATAATCACCGCTTGTCAACGCACTGACAGTAAACGGAGCGCAGAGTACAATGCTCATCAGCATTACAGCAGTTAACAGTGCCGAAACTGTTTTTGTTAATTTCCTCATTTTATTTTCCTCCTTAAAAATTAAAAAGTGCACAGCCGAAGCCACGCACGAAAAACGCATAGCTCCTTTTGCTGCGACACAAATTGCAATACCCGAACAAGTATGCTTAACAGAGCATGCATTTTTACCGAAATAAAAATACACACTTGTTCGAAAAAAATTATTCAATTTGTTTCGTAAGTATATTGTACCACTATTTTTCAGAATTGTAAACATTTATCACGTAATTTTGCAAAGAATTTTATTAGTATTGTTTAATCTACCCACTTTAATGTAGGGAACGGTCTTGACCGTTCCGAGTCGGTTAAGAGTTGGCTTGTAAATCAGCGGAACAGTCAAGACTGTTCCCTACACTGATTAATATCAAAACTGATTTTTATTTCATACAATATATGTATTTTTAGATTTGACACGGCACTATGGAAATGTTTGTTTGCTACTATAATGATGGTATAATCGGTATTGTTTAATAATTACAGCGGACACGGCACGCCGTGTCCCTACGACTGTAAAGGAAACGTTTGTGCAAAATCGTTGTGAGCGACAGTATTATCCGTCATTTTTCGTAATCAGATTTAATTTGAAAAATCTGTATAAACAGAGTATCTCTGACAATAATAATTGCGGAGGTGCTTATATGAGCGATTATTATAACAGAAACAGAGGGCGCAAAAAACGCAGCCGCAGAGAAAAAATCGGCTTTTATACTGCGTTTTCAATCTGCCTTATAGCCGTTAGTATGGCGATTTACTCAACATACAACACGATGTCCGTTCCGCAAAAGGCGACAAATCCGCAGACGGAAACCACGCAGGCACAGCAGGTGAATCAGGTTGTTACGGGAGTTAAGGAAACGCTTGCCGAGCCGAAGCTTGACTCGACAATTCCGAAGGTGACCGCCGTTTCGCAGGAGGATACTACTAAAACTTCAACTACCGAACCTTCCGAGGACGCACTTGAAACTATGCTTTCAACCGACCTTACACTTACCTATCCGCTGAAATCGAACAACATTCTTCGTGAGTTCAGCAAGGAGAGCGTGTATTTTAAAACGCCAAACGTCTGGAAGCCTCATCTCGGCGTTGACTTTGCAGGCGAACTTGGTGACGACGTTTGCGCAATGGCTGGCGGTGCTGTGACAAAGGTGAGCGAGGACAGAATGTACGGCAAAACCGTTGAAATATCGGCAAATGACGCCGTATGCATTTACAGCGGTCTGGGCGACATAAGCGTAAGCGAGGGCGACTCGGTTACGGCAGGCGACAAAATCGGCACTGTCGGCTCGGTACCTTATGAGGCGAGCGACAAAAACCACATTCACGTTGCCGTAAAGGTGAACGGCAACTATGCCGACCCGCTTTCATTCATCGGCAACAACAGCTGAATTTGAACGCATAATTTATAATGCATAGTGCATAATTATTAGTAAGAAACATTTGCATTATAGTCGTTCCCTACGCTTGTTTGTGAGTGTTTAATTCCGCATTACGCATTCTGCATTAATAAAGCAAGCCCTCGTTTCGTTTCAGGGGCACAAAAAATACGGAGGATACAATCTTGTGTCCTCCGTTTTTGTGTGATTTTATGTCAAATGAAAAATAACCTAAATTATATTTTCAAAATTAAAATTCCTCAAAATAAATGATTATCTTTCACTCTCGTGCCATTCTTCGTTACCGAAGATAAAATCATCAAGATCCATAACGATGAATTTCATATTCACACCTCCTTCATAAACATTATAGTATATTCAGGAAATGGTCATATATGCAGGTTATTTTTGATTGAGAATATTAAGATAGCTCAAAATAATCTCAACAGCCTGTTCGGTTGAAATATGTGTGCTGTTAATACACAGGTCGTAGTTATCAGCCAGACCCCATTTTTTACCTGAATAAAAGCTGTAGTAATTTGCTCTTGCTTTATCTGCTTTGATAACCGCCTGTTTAGCCCTTGCAGGATCTATATCACGTCTGTCAACAGCTCTTTTTACTCTGCTGTCAATATCTGCATAAATAAATACCTTCACAATATTCGGATTATCCTTCAACACATAATCGGCGCATCTTCCGACTACTACAAAATTTTCCTTCTCTGCAAGCTCTTTAATAATCTTATGCTGTAAAATATAAAGGCGGTCATTTACGGGCAAATCACCCATTGACGAAAAACCGTTGCCGTAGTTGTAAAGCCCTACTGACAGCGAATACAAAAGGCTGTTGGTAGCCTTTTCGTCAACCTCTTCAAACACTTCGGGACAAACGCCGCTTTCTTTAGCGGCAAGCGAAATGAGCTCTTTATCATAGAATGGAATTTCAAGCTTCTTTGCAAGGGCTTCGCCTATTTCGTGTCCGCCCGAACCAAATTGTCTTGTTATTGTGATAATTTTATCGCAGCTCATTTCTTCAGCTCCTTCGGTATTTGCATTGTAAACACCACAACGCAGGATTATTATTCTAATACGCCATAATGTTTACATCTATATAATAACACATTTTTTGAAAAAATCCAGTGCTTTACAAGAAAATTACAAAATTTGTACATTCTAAATAAATATTCTTGTTACATATTATACAAAACCACAATATAAATATTCCGGTTATTTATAAAAATAATAATTATCTTTTGTCTGCTAAACGATAATATCAAATAATATACGAAAAAAGGAGCTGTCAAATGCGGCTTGAATAGTCATAATCTGCATATTAATTATGCAAAATACGGTTTCAAACGCTTTTCAGGCAGCTCCCTGTTTGTTTTCTTTTTATTGATTTTCATTCGTAAACGGGCATATATTGCTCATATTTGAGCGCATATTCTGCACAAATCGGCAGTTTGTCAAAATCTGCTACAAGCGAGTTCGGTTTTTTAACATAGTCGTCCTGCTTCATCGGCACAAAGAATATATTTTTTGTGTTCATCAGTCTGCCTATGTTCTGCGCAGACGCCCCGAGTGCGTCGTTTGTTGCTACACAGAGCAATACCGGACGAAGTATTCTTAAATGTGATTTTGCCGCCATTGTCACCGATGTGTCGGTAACTCCGAGCGAGAGCTTTGCAAGCGTATTTCCTGTGCAGGGCGCAATTATTAACAAATCGCACATTTCTTTAGGTCCGAGCGGCTCTGTCTGTACGGCAGTGTGGAGCACACGTTCCCCTGTAATTTCTTCTGCTTTTTTTACCATTTCCTCTGCCCTGCCGAAGCGTGTGTCGGTTGAGTAGGCGTTCTGCGACATAATCGGGATTACCTTATAGCCTGAATCAACTAACCTCTGCATCTGCAAAAAGGCTTTTGAAAAGGTGCAAAAGGAACCGCACATTGCAAAGCCTATGGTTGCTTTTGTCACCTGTAAACCTCCTCTATAATGTTGAAAACTGTTGTTTTTATTATTTCTCCTGCGGTCTTTGGCGCACATTTTCCCGGTAGTGACAATGCTCTTACCGCATCAAGCCTGAATTTGTGCGCCGCCTCAAAGTCAACCCCTCCCGGTGCTGAGGCAAGGTCAATTATCAGCGTGTTTCTGTCGGTATTCATAAGCAGGTCTTTGTCAAAAATCAATGACGGCACTGTGTTGAACACAATGTCGTAACCTCTTATGCTCTTCAGCATTCGTGTGTCACGTGATTTATATCCGAGGGCGGTAATATATGCAAAGTCACTTTCCTTGCGGGAGCATACCGTTACGTCTGCTTCAAGCGAATGCAGGCTTTTGGAGAGGACTTTTCCTATTCTGCCAAAGCCGACTACAAGGCATTTACTGCCCGAAATCGTCCCCTCATACCTGTTCATTGCACATTCAATTGCGCCCTCGGCTGTCGGCAATGCGTTGAGAATCGCAAATTCTTCTTTTGCGGCATAGTCGAAAATACGAGCGTTTTTTAGCTCGGGATAAGCCTTTATGAATTTGTCACGCATTGAAACAAAAACAGGCTTTGTCATAAGCTCGCTTGTTTCTTCGTCGGTGAGAATTACGTTTCTCTCGGAAAAAGGAGTATTTATACTGCGGTCTGCCCGAACTGACGGAAGCGGAAAAATCACAGCGTCGCTTTCAAAAATAGCAGTATGGACATCTGCAAGGGTGAGTGCGCCCATACTTGAAAGCTTGTCAAATCCTCCTAAAATCACATCGCAGCAGCTGTCGGAAATCGATTTTGCAAGAAATAGCTGTCGTTTATCTCCGCCTACTATGCCAAACGCATTTATATCGCTTTTTTTCATATAAAAACACCCGAAATATTCATTGTAACGGCATTAATACAATAAGCCGTATGTTTATATCCAAGTTTATATCAATATAATATGCAGAGCTTTTTCAGGCGTGAATTTTATATTTAGTGTTGAACATCCAGATTACCTGTTGCAAATCGAAAGAAATCTGTTATAATGAAAGCAGGAAGTGATGGTATGGCTGAAATTATTCAGCTGGGTAAAATCAATACTACTCCTCTTGAAAAAGAGTTTGGGAAACTAAAAACTGATGAAATAATAATAACAAACGAACGTATTGACCATATAAAAAAGAGACACCCCGAAGACTTTCTGCTTTTTGAGAAATATGGTGTACAAACCGTTGAAAATCCTGATACAATTATTAAGGATTGTAAAAATAAAGGTACTGTTTTTATGGTGAAAAAACTTCCTGATACTAACCTTAATGTTGTTGCACGATTAGTCGTAGATGATGATAATGAAAATTTTAAAAATTCTGTTATGACTTTTTATCGCATTAGAAACCGAAATCTTGAAAAATTAGCAAATAAGAATAAAATCCTTTACAAAAAAGAATAAATGCGATATAATATGAATAGGATAAGAATAGGTGATTTGAAGTAGAGATTTGTGCTGCTACGCACCCTTTGGGTCAAAAGAAATGTGGGAAAGGGCACACCCGCCAAATCACCATTGCTTTGAAAGCCGTTTTGAAATTTTCAGGGCGGCTTTCTTCTGTTAAAGTAATATTCAACCGCTCCCACGTTGTGAGGGCGGTATTTTTATAAACAAAAGCCCCGAAACCGTCTGAATAATCAGTAAAGTTTCGGGACTTTCTTTTGTAGTGTTTTTTGCTTTCAACTTTTCTTGTAACGGGATTTACGTTTCCCCACGTCACACGTTTTTTTCTGTCAAGCTCTCGCTTTTTTGACT
>CAMKNF010000141.1 GCA_946414115.1 uncultured Ruminococcus sp.
ACCTCAACGGTGAAATAAGTATTACTGATGTAACCTTGATTCAGAAATACATTGCGGACACAATACAGTTTGAAAGCTCCCAGCTCAAGACTGCTGACGTTACAGAAGATAAGAACATCAGTATTGACGATGCAACAGATATTCAGAAATACCTTGCAGGCTTATCTTCCAAGCTCGGGGATTATTTTAAAAATCAGATCCCATCCAATATTTCATCTGAAATTGCCGATGAAATCAAAGAAAATGAACGCTTTGGAATTGATGACGTTTGTTATTATGTCAGAATTTCACTTCTGAATGACAACAATGATGCATTAGCTGAAAGTATAATTGAGAAATATCTGTCAAACGAATATTATTATACCTATGACGCTGAAAAAGGATATATTGATACATCATTACCAAAGGAAAAATTACTGAATATTGCAAACGCTTACGGTGACAGCATTTACATATCATACCCTGTATATGAGCAGGAATGGGGAATTGTAAGCGAACAGCTGCTTGCTGATATGGAAAATGCTTCTGATACGGATGAATTTCTTGTAAGTATCACTTTTAGTGATGATATTGATGTCAACGATTTTCTCTATACATATCTTGGTAATCCGGACAAGTATCTTTATAATAGTGAATACAATGAACTGAAAGTTTGCGCAACCAAGGCACAGCTTGTTGCACTTAACGAAGACCCGAATGGCTATTGTATTGACTATTTCGCAGCAAATAGTGGATTTGAATATGGATTTGTTGACGGTTATCTTGCTGAAAGAGTAAATAATGCAAGTCCAAATCAAAAGTTCAATGCAGTAATTTTTTTATATGATTTTGATAAAGAAAGCTTTTCTTATAATCCCCAGCGCAACAGAATTATTAAGAATTATTTTAGTAACACATCACGCTATGATTATGATGATTTTCAGGGTTGTATCTTTATTGCAGCTACAAAAGAACAGTTGCTTGCATTAAACGAGAGCGACGAGCATATCCGTATTTCAGAATTTTTCGACGAATAATTTAACAAACTATCCCCTTACCTGCTCCTCGATAAGGAGATTGTAAAAATAGTGTGCAAGTTAAAAAATAGCTTGCACACTTTTTGCATTTGCGGATAAGTGTGCTACAATAAAAGAAAGGACAGAAAAGGTTATCCGTTTAAGTAAACTATAATTTAATGTGGAATGCGTAATTCGGAATGCGGAATGCGGAATTAATGGTCGCTTCGCTCCGGATTTGTAATAGTGCGTGTTGTTTGGATTAGTTTTTTCCTTGGGGTTATTGATATATCGGCAACAATATGACATTATGGATGTTGTTGTATTTTGCGTTTGCGTTGTCGTATGTAGGTATGTAGTTTTTTTCTATACATTATATAAAATAAAAAAATAAAAAAAATAATTAATTAATATAATAGTAATATATGTTTTATTTTTTTCTTCTCAATATTGTTTGTCTAAAAAACTTACACACCTACACTATTTAGTAATATTTGACACTAAAATGACAAATAAGTGGAAAACAAGATTTGATAAACACCAAACAGTGGACGGAAACCTTGACGTCCCGAAACGTTACCTGTATATCAATTTAAAATTCGGGCTACAATTTTTTCCAAACAAACCGACTTTTCCGCTCGATTTGCCCGCCGAGGCACTCGGATAAATTATAGTTTAGCTTACAAAATGTAATAATAATTCAACCGCTTAAAAACATACGGACGGATTTTTGAAATCCGTCCGCAATTTTTTTGATAGGTTAATAAGAAATTATTCCGACATTTCAGCTTTTGCTTTTTCAATAATCTTCTGTGCTACGTTTGCAGGTGCGTCCTCGTAGCGTGCAAATGTAAGCTCAAACGAGCCTCTGCCCTGAGTAATCTGTCTGATGAACGTCGAGAAGTCGCTCATTTCAGCCATCGGCACTTCTGCCTCAACAACCTGCATTCCGTTTTCGGCAGGTGACATACCGAGTACTCTGCCTCTGCGCTTGTTGACCTCGCCCATTACGTCGCCCATATTTGCGTCGGGAACATAAGCCTTAAGACTTCCGATAGGCTCAAGCAGAGTCGGAGAAGCGTTAGGAATACCGTTCTTGTATGCAAGGCTTGCGGCAGTTTTGAATGACATTTCTGAGGAGTCAACGGGGTGATACGAGCCGTCATAAAGCGTAGCCTTGATTCCAACCGTCGGGTAGCCTGCAAGCACACCCTTCTTGATTGACTCACGAAGTCCCTTTTCAACAGCAGGGAAGAAGTTCTTCGGAACAGCGCCGCCGACTACACGCTCGTCAAATACGAGGTCGTCAGTGTCAAACGGCTCAAATTCAATCCATACGTCGCCGAACTGACCGTGACCGCCCGACTGCTTCTTGTATCTGCCCTGTGCAGAAACCTTCTTGCGGATAGTTTCTCTGTATGCAATCTTCTGCTTTTGGAGAGAAGCGTCAACATTATACTTTGATTTAAGTCTTGAAATTACAACGTCAAGGTGCTGTTCGCCAAGTCCCGAAATAAGCATTTCGTGTGTTTCGTGATTTGTTACAAACTTGATTGTCGGATCTTCGTCGCAAAGCTTTGTGAGCGCCTGAGCAACCTTATCTTCATCACCCTTTTTTGCAGGATAAATAGCCATTGTGTAGGAAGAAACCGGATAGTCGATGCCGTCAAGCACAACCTTGCGAAGCGGTGAGCAAAGCGTGTCGCCTGTCTTTGTAGACGAAAGCTTGGGGATTGCACCGATGTCGCCTGCGCCGATGTAATCAACGTCAAGCTGTTTTTTGCCGCACATTGCAAGAACCTTTGTGATTCTTTCCTGTGCGCCTGTGCGCATATTGATAAGAGGTGTATCGGGAGCAACCTTGCCCGAAACGACCTTGATATATGAAAGTGTGCCGATAAACGGGTCGGCAACAGTCTTGAAAACGATAGCCGCAGCGGCGCCGTTTTCGTTTACGGAAACCTCAACAGGCTCGCCGTCAATGTCAACGCCGATTTCGTCACCTTTGTCTGCGGCTGACGGAGCAAGCCACGTAAGGCTGTTGAGAAGCTGGTCAATAGCGAATGTGTTGTGGGCGTCACCGCAGAATACGGGGCAGATTGTGCCGTCTTTAACGCCCTGACTTACGCCGAGGATAATTTCCTCGGGAGTAAATTCCTCACCCATAATGAACTTGTCGAGCAATTCCTCGCTTGTTTCGGCAACGGCTTCCTTGATAGCCTCACGAAGTCCCTCAAGTCTGCTTCCCATATCGGGGAGAGCAGTAGGCTTTACAGAGCCGTCGGTTGCATATTCATAAGCCTTGTAGTCAAAGAGGTTTACGTATGTATTAGCTTGACCGTCAACGATGTAGGGAACTACAACGGGGCAGACGGACGGACCGAACGTAGCCTTGAGATTTTCAAATACACGGTAGAAACGAGCGTCCTCGTCGCAAAGACCGTTTACAAAGAACACCTTTGTAAGACCTGCCTTTGTAGCGGCTTCAACAGCCTTTTCGGTGCCGACATTAACGCCGTCCTTGCCCGAAACTACAATCAGAGCAGTGTCGGCGGCACGCATACCCTCTGCAACGCCGCCTGCAAAGTCGAACAGACCGGGAGTGTCGATTAGGTTAATCTTTGTGTTCTTCCACTCTATGGGTGCAACAGCTGTCATAATTGACGCCTGACGTTTGATTTCTTCGGCGTCAAAGTCGAGCATTGTGTTGCCGTCTGCAATATTTCCGAGACGGTCGCTGACCTTTGAAAGATAGAGGATTGACTCTGCAACCGAGGTTTTACCGCAGCCGCTGTGTCCTGCAAGTGCAATATTTAATATTTTTTTAGCGTCATATTGTTTCAAAAATGAAAACTCCTTTCGTTGTTACAATATATAAAAATCGACGTTATTATATCAATTTCAACAATTGTGTGAATTAAGTCTAAATTATTATATCATATTTGTATAAAATAAACAACCGAAATTGAGCAAAATAAAAAAATTCACCCTTTGCCCAATAGAGCAGAGGGTGAATTGTGCATATTGCTTTTTTTAAAGATTTATTGCTGTAAATAGCATAAATTTATGTGTTTAGTTTTGTGCAATTTTACGGTTTACTCGAGAACTGCACCCTGTGCGCCCGAAGAAACAAGCTTTGCATAACGTGAAAGATAACCCGATGTAATTCTCGGCTGTCTGGGAGTCCACGCTGCCTTGCGCTTTGCAAGCTCTTCATCGGAAACAAGCACGTTGATTGTGTTTGCAGGAATGTCGATTTCGATTGTGTCGCCTTCCTCAATGAGAGCGATAGGACCGCCTACTGCGGCTTCGGGTGAAACGTGACCGATAGCGGCGCCTCTTGTAGCACCCGAGAAACGTCCGTCTGTGATAAGTGCAACGCAGTTGCCGAGACCGCTTCCCATAATTGCAGAGGTCGGGTTGAGCATTTCTCTCATTCCGGGGCCGCCCTTTGGTCCTTCGTAGCGGATAACAACAACGTCGCCTGCGTTGATTTTGCCGTCGTAGATTGCGTTGAGAGCGTCCTCTTCGCAGTCAAATACTCTTGCAAAACCCTTGTGGTGCATCATTTCTTCTGCAACAGCGCTTCTCTTAACAACACAGCCGTCGGGAGCAAGGTTGCCCTTTAATACTGCTATGCCGCCTGTTTTGCTGTAAGGATCTTCAACTGTTCTGATGATTTCTGTATTTCTGATTTCGCAGCCCTCGATATTTTCACCGACAGTCTTGCCTGTGCAGGTGAGAAGTGAGGTGTTGAGAAGGTTAAGCTTTGTAAGCTCGTGCATTACTGCGTAAATACCGCCTGCTTCGTTAAGTTCCTCAATAAAGTGCTCGCCTGCCGGTGCAAGGTGGCAGAGGTTGGGAGTCTTTGCGGAGATTTCGTTTGCAATGTCAAGGTGCAAATCAATTCCGCACTCGTGAGCGATAGCGGGGAGGTGGAGCATTGTG
This sequence comes from uncultured Ruminococcus sp., assembly GCA_946414115.1. Lineage (GTDB taxonomy): Bacteria > Bacillota > Clostridia > Oscillospirales > Acutalibacteraceae > Ruminococcoides. The sequence continues at coordinate 4,944 of CAMKNF010000141.1, forward strand.
TTTGTTGAACAGCCGAGTGCCATATCAACGGTAAGAGCGTTCCTGAACGCTTCCTCGGTCATAATGTCACGGGGACGGATGTTGTTCTTGACAAGCTCCATAATCTGCATACCTGCGTGCTTTGCAAGCTGTAAACGCTGTGAGTAAACAGCAGGAACAGTGCCGTTGCCCTTAAGGCCCATACCGATAACTTCGGTAAGGCAGTTCATTGAGTTGGCAGTGAACATACCCGAGCAGGAGCCGCAGGTCGGACAGGCGTTGTTTTCATATTCGCTTAACTTTTCCTCGTCAATTTCGCCTACCTTAAAGCGAGAAACAGCCTCGGAAACAGTAGAGTAGCTGATTTTCTTACCGTCAACTCTGCCTGCAAGCAAGATCGGAAGAGCACACGTCTGAACTCCAGTCACCATCAAGTATCT
>CAMKNF010000142.1 GCA_946414115.1 uncultured Ruminococcus sp.
CGCCTGCGGCTTTAGCCGCATATAAATAAATTCGGGCATTAAACTTTTGAATTATCACAACCTATCCACTCGACCACAATTCCGCATTACGCATTCCGAATTCCGCATTAAATTATAGTTTAGCTTACTAAAAGGGATAACCTAAATTTATTTTTCTCATTGAATCTGCTTACTAAAAGATTATTTTTGAATTTGAGGAACCACTGAATAAATCACACTTTAGGTTTTTACACAAATAATTTAATCAGTGCTTCCTTAACTTATTCTGTCAGAATATCCGACTTTGCATTCGGGTTATATTTCATAATAAAGAGTTCAAGGGTTTCCTTCAGCGTTTCTATCTGTGCTTTCAAATAGAACTCATCCTCAAACAGTGCGTAATGTACGCAGGCTCTGATCAGAATGAATATCAGCGGCGTCAGCTTTTGATAGGGAATACCCAGCTTACCCTCTAAGCTTTTTGCGTATTCGATGTAACGCTTATCAACACCCGCAAAGAATTTCTGACCGTATTCTCTGTATTTTGGATGTGTATAGACCTGATACATAAGGCGGTATTTCTTTCCGTGTTTTTTTGCCGTCCAGTACGGTATCTCGTCAATAAACCGCCACAAGTCCTCAACATCTTTGGGGGCTTTCGCCATAAAATCATCTTCTACCTTACTCATACAGTATTCTGTGGATTGGATAATAAGGTCATCTAAATTTTCAAAGTAGGTATAAATCATAGATGTGTTATATCCGCAATGCTTTGCCAACACTCGAATACCGGTGCCGTGAAGTCCTAAATCGGCAAAACCGTTAAAGCACTTTTCCATAAGCTCAATTTTTTTGACATTCCATTGTTCTTCTGTATAATTCGCCACCAAATCGCCCTTTCATTCAAACCATTCGTTCTGAACAAAATTATAACATATATTTAACAAAAATGCAATATATTTCATCATTTTAATGTACAAACTGATAAAACACAAAAACGGAAAACTTGTCTTTTTTATCTGAAAAAAATACCGCAAGCCTAAATTAAAAGCTTAATTAAAGGTATAATCAGATTTAATTTATTTATGAACTATGCGTTTGTTTGCTGTCTGTCCTGCCTCGTCATTGTCAAAGCACAAGAATACATTTTTGGTATTCGGATTATCTTACAGACATTGAAAAAGCACCCTGTCCGAAACGGAACAGGGTGCCGAATAACTATAATTTTTCCAATTTTCCTTATGCATACTTATGAACGATAACATATCAATCGGAGCTTCAAATAAAAATATCTTGTCGCTTGTGCCGTTAATGCGGAAGCTGAACTAAGGCTGACTGCCTGCAACATTTCCTTTGTATGGATTGCTTGTCACCGTTCCTACTGTGGAGCTTACTTTGGAAATTAACGTATTTATTGCAAGCTTATCATTTTTTACTGAGGTTTAATCGTTATTTTTCTTTTTTCTGTAAGCATTAGCTCCAATCAATATACCGCTGCTGACAAAGAGAAGTGCAAGCCATAATGCGGTATGTCTGTTATCGCCTGTCTGAGGAGAGTTGGCACCTGTCTGAGGAGATGTTGAATTTATTATCTTTGCAGTATCGGGTGTTGAATTAACACTTTTCCATTTTGCATATACTGTCGTATCTTCTTTGAATTGTGTATTCGACGTGACTTTAACATTTTGCGCTGTGTACCATCCGTCAAATTCATACCCTGCGTAATACGGCGTCGGAAGCTCGGCAATATAACCGTTCATATCCGTTTTTGTGCTTTTAATATCAACGCTTCCGCCGTTTGCATCAAATGTGACTGTAGACGGTACAATTTTTTCCGTTACTATCTCTCCTTGTCCTTCATCGACTTCATTATTTGGCGTTTCAGCCGGAATGACCATGATAAAGCTTTCTAAATATTTTTTATTAATAGTACTCCAACTTTGGTGGGCAGAGTCTCTTAATCTGGCGAGTTCTGTATATTCATCGCTTATTTTGCCATAGGCCTCAAATAATTTGCATTGAACTATCCAAATATAATAATCTACTCCCCCCCATATAAATTTACTTGCCTCACGCTCAGTTTTTATATCATTGCTGACAAAGGTTACCGTTCCCGAATAATCTATTCCATCCGGAGGAGTGAAATTGCCCTCTTCCTTCGAGAAGAAAATATCATATAAGTTAGTTATTTTGCTTGATCCTGCCGGGTTATAGTCATCATAGATATACTTATAATATTTGGAATTAAGTCCTTCATATACTTTACCTGTTTTTTTGTCTTTGTACTTATAAAACGGAAACCAATATTCATTTGTTTTTTGATTCTTCGCAGGTTTATAACAACTTACTCCTATGTCTTCATTAGGAGGTAAATTCTGCTTTGTTGTTTGTGTAAAAAGATACATTTCATGTCCCTTAACCTGATAGTGGCGAATATCATCATTTAATCGGGTGACGCTCGCTGCTTTTCCCAAGCTCTGTATATCCTTGTTCAACTTATTCAGATATTCAATTGCTGAACGAAGCGTGCTTGCTGAATATTCTCCTTTCGCTTCTTCATAAACCTCAATTCTTGCGTTCAATGATTGTCGCATCAAATCTGATGAGGTTACATAAAGGTTGATAAGCGAAGACCAGTAATTCTCACGCGTTTCATAACCTTGATTCTCCCACTTAAAATGTCCGAGTGCATAATTGTTCATAAGATCTATTGCATTGCAGCTTCCGTCGTTAAGAAATATATTAGATTTAAGCTTTTCTCCCCAAGCAAGAACCATTTGATCATATGACGACAAGGAACTCAGAGAGTTTATATCGGAAGATGACTTTCCGGGAATATCATAAGTTAAAATCTGCCTGCGGGTTGCTTCAATCTGCTCGTCTGTTTGTCCGTCTGTGTTTTGCAATGCGGCCATATAAATTTTGGTCAACGCATATAATGCTTTATCTCCGTTATAATACTCGTTGATATAATTCAACTGATTTTGATCTTTAACTATTTCCGTTAATTGATCAAGCTTTAATAATGTTGTCTGATTTTGCATATTCAGTTGATTGATAGCTTCAAGTATTTCTTCGGTATTGTCGGTTTCTTTTGTACCCATAAAAAGATTAAGAAACTGTTTACCTACCCATACCCCTATTTTTTCATACTTTCCGGTTACCGGCAGAGAGGTTAATGCGGTGTTGATTAATTTGCAGGAAGTGGATACCCAATCACTGTTTTTGGCGGAGTATGATTTATAAAATTCTTCCGCACTTTGTTTAACGCTTTCCGATATAATCGGCTGTGTTAATTCTGAACTGTCGCTGAATAATTGTACTTCATCGTCTGTTTTTGCTATTGCTGTGATAGATGTGATCGGCATAACTGCCATAACCATACACAACACAAGCAGTATGCTTAAAATTCTTTTTTTCATTTAGCATGACCTCCGATTCAAATGTTATTTCGTTTTTACTTTTCAATCGCACTAAATTCAAAATTAAACTGCATAGCAAGCGAATCAAACAGCTTTTGCATAATTAATTTTGAAATGCCTCTTATATCAAGTGAAAGAACAAATGCGATTGTCTTGTCAATCTCCGCTTTCGGTACATTATATGACCGAAGCGACATTGTTAGAAACTTTGTCAGCTTTTTTTCAAGTGTGAAATATTGGTCACATTTTCTTGCCATAAATCCACGCATAATTCCCGCCGAACCAATTTCACACTCATAAAAATCGCTCTCGGTATAATCAGGATTATAGGGTAAAAAAATCTTATGCAGTTCTTTTGAGGTTTGTCTGTATATGTATTCGGCTGACGCCTCATTCGAGTAAGCGGCGACATATACATCTCGCAAGTTTTCGTTAAGCTCGGTAAGTGTAAGCTGTATTGAGGTTTCAACTGCATATACAAAAAGCGGATTTGCTTCCTGATTTCCGATTCTTTGTGCCGTTTCAAACTGATTTGAGAACATAATCTCCGCAAGATCTAACAGAATACCGTCTTTATTGCCGAAACAATTCTGAACAGACGAAACGGAAACTCCGGCTTCTTTGGTAATCTGCATAAGTGTTGTTGCGGTATAACCTTGTTCCAAAAACAAACGGACACAAGTTGCAAGAATAGTTTGTCTTGTGTTTTTGCTTTTCTTTCTTGTGGGATAAGGTCGTTGAATTTGAGCCATATTACACATCCTTGTTAACTTTTTGGTATCTTTACCAAAACTATATCAAATTAATCCGTCTTTGTCAATAGCAAATCGAAAAAATTATAATTATTAAGTGTAATGGTATTTTTGTTTTGGTAGGCGGTTGCGTAGGATTTTTCTTCGGTTTTGATATTCTGTCCCAAAGGCTCTGTTTCTTTTGAAACTGCAGCTTTTTCGGGGGTTGTTGTTTCAGTAGTTTTTTCTGTTGATGCCGTTGCAGAAGTTTCCGTAGATACAGAAACACCCACGGAAGTTGAAACCGTGGGTGATAAAGAACTTTTATTCACTTTTTCTTCTGCCGTACCCCAATAAATTTCTATAACCTTTATTCTTCTTCAAAACTATATGCTGCTGTCAAAAATTTAACAGCAGCATATTTTTATTTTACTTATTTAATTCAAGTGTCAATATGAGCGTCAATGATTCATAAAAGTTATTACTTCAGCGATGTGCAATAACTTTTAGAATTACTTGTAAACAGCAGATTTTGCAATCTCCTGAACAAGGGGATCGTCAACCGGCAACTTAAAATTGTCGTCCTGATTTGTTTTGATTTCAACATAAATATCCTTGCCGTCTGCTCTCTTGTAATAGGATACAAGGCAGGTTTCTGCGCCGTGTTCGTGTGACATATTAACCACTTTGTAGGTAGTGTCACCATAGGTGACTTCTTCGCCGATTTCAGACTTGCCCTCTTTGTAGGTATCGAGGTTCCTTACTCTTATACACTCTTCTACAGCGTCGTCAAGGGAGCTTATCATCCTTGTTGTACTTACTTCAAGTTTGCCCTCTATTGTGTATTTTTTACCGAAATCAATCTCAATTGTTCCGAGAGCATCTTCATCGTGGTTATAGAAGTAAATTTCGTACTGCAAGCCCTCGGGGATTGTTACTGTGCAGAAAGCGCTGTCGAGAGTTTTCTCACCCTCGCCGCTGTCGCCCTCCTTCAACTCTGCCGAAGCTGTTGTTTCTTCAACTGTTGTTTCCTCAGCCTTTGTTTCCGAAGCAGAGCTCTGAGCTGAAGTTTCCTTTGTACCGTAGCTTTCGCTTGAGCCGTTGCAGGCTACAAGCGATGCTGTCATAACGAGTGCTAATAAAATTGCTGTTAATTTTTTCATAATAATACAAATCCATTCCACTTGGAATTGGCAAACATCATCGACGACGGCGTGATCGACGT
>CAMKNF010000143.1 GCA_946414115.1 uncultured Ruminococcus sp.
AACATATAACCCCACAACGGGTACGGGCGGCGATGTTGTATTCAAAGATTCTGACAATACAGTCAACGGTCTGACTTTAGACGCTACTCACGGCGTTACACTAACGGCACTCTGGAAATTCGTAAACAGAGCGCAGGCACAGACCTATAACAGCGAAACCGGTGAATATGAGGATTCTGCCGTAGGCGGATATGTTGAGGAAACCTTGATTCCTGATGATTTAAGAGAAAGTGATGTTTCGGTACATACTGATAGTAACGGAAAAGTTGATCGCATTGACGCTGCTGCTAATGCCGGTGACATAATAATGTTTAAGGCAACATCCGATTATGAAAACGATTATGTATTCAAGGGCTGGTACTGCAAAAACAGCAAAACAGGCGAATACGAGTTGAGAAGTGTATCTTCCTCAATTGCCGTAACAGTGGAAGAGGGTAAGCTCAACACCTATTATGCAAGATTTCAGAAAAAATCAAATCCTGTAATATTCAAGTATACTTCAACCGGCAGTTTTGATGGTTACAATTTCTACGACATAACCGATGATCATAAATACGGAAAGTATTACCAGGAAGTTCCGCTTGGCGCAACAGCTACACAACCTACGGGTGACTCAAAAAACGTTAAGATATGGTTTACTTCTCCCACAGAAAGAGGCACAGAATATGTCTTTGACTTTAGCACTCCGATAAACAAGGAAACTATTCTATATGCCGGACCGACGTTTGCTTACAACTATTTTAACTTTTTCAAGCTGAAAGAACCCTGGTACATTAGAACATACGGAACAGTTAAGGTTGGCGGGCAATATGTAGACTTAAAAAATGACCCTGATGTTACGGATTACAATGTTTATATGTTAAAGGGAACGCTTGACGAAAGTGCTCCGACACCGTCATATATAAAAAGCAATTCAAATACAATAAAAGTCGGTAAGTCGAAAAACAGTGAAAAGCTTATATATAATACTCTGACAAACACCAGTGGACAATTTAACAGAGCAGGAACAACTTTTAGCGACTTTTATTTGTTCAATATGAAAACGCCTGTCTGGGTCGTATTTGATTTTACATATAAGGGTGTTAAATATACAAGCACGGTTAAAGACAGGTGCTTATATAACAACATCACAACTTATATGAAAGAGGCTTCAAACAAACTTTATACAGATTACCCGCCTGAAAAACAGGCTGAACTTCAAGTTGCACAAAAAACTTTACTTGACAGTATTCAGGCTATGTATAATGCAGTAGAACCTTCGGGTATTACTGAACCGAGTACGTATTCCCCTGCGGTCAGCGTAAGCGGTCTGACATATGATTCTACAACGGACGGTACTTATGAATTTTCATCAACAACAGCGATAAGAAACATTGAGCCTTGGGGCTTAAAATATACCTTTACGGTTGATAATCAAACCGTTACAGATTTTAATGATTACGGTGCTGTTGTATTTACAGATAATGACGGAATCATTGACAAAGAAAATTTCAGCAAAGATAATTGGTTTAGCAACGAAGAATTAATGAATAATTCCGTAATGTATTCAAAGTCGGCAGGCAATGTATATCTTTCCAAAGATGAAAGTGCCGTTGAAATTTATTATATTAACAATATGAGTGCTGTGAATTTTAACAAAAATATTTTTGCAGTATTTTTTGTTAAGGATAGAGATGGCAAAACTTATTACTCAAATGTAATTTCAAACAGCTACAACTCCGTAGCTGCTGATGATACTTCTGATAAAGCCAATATCAGCCAGTCAATTATAGAATATTCAAACGCATTAATCAATTATACTAACCTTGTTAAAAAGGCAGAAGGAGAGAACGGCTGATTTGCATTTTAAGGGGAGGAAATATGAAAAAAGAATATGAATCACCTGAAATTGTTATTGAACATTTCAATATTTCCTCTGCTGTTTGTGGAATAGGAAGCGGATTAGGCTGGGAAGAAGAAGAAATATTTGGCTTTGGCTTCGGAGATAACAAAGGAGAGGAAGCTTGATTATGCGTAAGCGGAAAATGACTATGAAAAAAAGCAATATATTATTAGTTGCAATAATTTCAATAACAACAATCTCGCTCGGAGTTGTTTCAACGCTTTTTGTCAATAACTATAATGCTGCTTCGACTACGACACCTGTTGTTGAAAACAACTCTTATGAAAAACCGGGATTTGAAGAGGTTGAAGAATTGGACGAGAATATGAAATCATACAGCACAGATAAAATCCAATCGGAAAATCCTGCAACTCAATTATCAGTGAAACAAAGCACACAGAAGTATAATCTTATCAAAGCAGAAACAGCAACGATTCAGGCAGAAGAATTTATGCTTGGTGATGTTGACGGCAACGGCGAAATAAGTATTGCAGACGCTACTCAGGTTCAGAAAATTATAGCATATCTTATTGAGCCAACCGATGAGATGACTTTAGCGGCAGATGTCAACGCAGATAATATGGTTAATATTTTAGACGCTACAATGATTCAGATGTACTGCGGCGGAATAATTGGAAGTTTTGTCAGTTCAGAACCCTCAACCGAACCAACTAACGATCCGTCAGATTTGCCTCCAAAAGCACCCGTTCAAGACGGCGAATGGGGAATATCGGTTAAGAACTGATTACCCTGAAATATTATTTTTATCAAAAATTAAAACAACTTATCAAATATTGCAGAAAAAGCAGGCGGTTTGCCTGCTTTTTGTTTTGAAATGTTTATTTTTTAATCAACTTCTGGATTTCAAGGGCTTTACCGAGGTCGCCTTCAACCTTAAGCTTGCCTACAGTGAATGCAAAAACGGGGTCAAGCCCTCTTCCAGTCCGATTGAAACGGCTGCGTCGATTATCGCTTTTCGGGTTTCTTCGTTCTTTTGTATCTGCCGTTCACGTCCCATTTCAAAACTCCCTTTAACAATGTTTAAAAATTGAACACTGTTTAATTCTATAATATATTGTACTATTTTCCGAAATATATCAACCGGCAAAAGCAATAAACTATAAATTACCGAGTGCCTCGGCTCGCAAATCGAGTGAAAAAGTCAGTTTGTTTGGAAAAATTGTAGCCCGAATTTTAGGTTGATATGTAGGCAACGTTTTTGGACGTCAGGGATGCCGTCCCCTACGGAAATGTGTGTTTTACTCTATAAATACGGTTTAATCGGTAAAGTTTGATTGCCACTGCGGACACGGCACGCCGTGTCCCTACGTAAAAGTTGCTATAATTTCAACGTAGATTTACAAAATATAAAACAAAAAGCTGTTTCAAAACAGGATGTTCTGAAACAGCTCATTTTATTTATGCTTTATTCTGTTTTTGCTTCTGCGGTTGTATCTGTTTTTTCTACCACTTCAGTCTTTGGCTTTTCTTCGGCTTTCTTTTCTTTTGCCTTTTTATCCTCGGACTTTTTTGCCGCAGATTTTTCTTCCTTCGCTTTCTTTGCGGCAGCTTCCTTTTTAGCAGTCATTTTTGAAGTAGACTTCTTTTTGACCGGTACGGGAAGCTCCTTTTTAAGCTTGTAATACGTTACGCCGAGAGGCGGTAGCGTGAGCACGATTGAGTAATCGAGTCCGTGGTCTTTAACAGTTTTAGCTTTAATATCACCGCTGTTTACAATTCCGCACCCACCGAATTCCTCACTTTCGGAGTTGAATACTTCCTCGTAAAGACCGTAAACGGGAACGCCGATTCTGTATTTTTCACGAGTGACGGGCTGGAAGTTGCAAATGCAGATTATTTCACTTCCGTCGTTTGCAATTCTGCGGAAAGCAATTACGCTTTGCTTATAATCATCAAGTGCAATCCACTGGAAACCGTCCCAGTCATAGTCGTTTTCGTGCATTGCAGGAACGTCACGGTAGAACTTGTTTGCCTCTGCAAAGAAGTGGTTTAACTGACGGTGCTTTTCGTAGTCAAGCAGATTCCACTGAAGCTGTTGTTCAGCGTTCCACTCGTCAAACTGACCGATTTCACTGCCCATAAACATCAGTTTCTTACCGGGATGAGCCATCATATATGTAATAAAGCCTCTTACACCTGCAAATTTCTGGTCATATCCGCCGGGCATTTTATTGATAAGAGAGCCTTTGCCGTAAACGACCTCGTCGTGCGAAATCGGGAGCATAAAGTTCTCGGAAAAAGCGTAAACCATACTAAAGGTAAGAGTGTCGTGGTGATAATTTCTCCACAGTGGGTCAAGCGAAATGTAGGAAAGCATATCGTTCATCCAACCCATATTCCACTTGTAGTCAAATCCGAGTCCCATATCCTGAATCGGATAACGTGTAACATTAGGCCATGCAGTGCTTTCCTCTGCAATCATCATAGCCTCGGGATGGAACATATGTACTGTAGAATTCAGCTTCTGCAGGAAGTCAACTGCAACGAGGTTTTCACGTCCGCCGTAACAGTTTGCAATCCACTCGCCGTCTTTACGGTTGTAGTCAAGATAGAGCATTGATGCAACAGCGTCAACACGAATACCGTCAACGTGGTACATATCAAGCCAGAACATAGCTGAAGAAATAAGGAAGCTTGTTACTTCAAATCTGCTGTAATTGAATATGTATGTTCCCCACTCCTTGTGCTCGCCGATGCGGTAATCCTCGTATTCATAACAGCCTGTACCGTCAAAACGAGCAAGTCCGTGACCGTCCTTTGGGAAGTGAGCAGGTACCCAGTCAAGGATTACGCCGATACCCTCCTGATGACATTTATCAACTAAATACATCAAATCCTTCGGCTCACCGTAACGGGATGTTGCGGCATAGTAGCCTGTTACCTGATAACCCCAGCTTCCGTCAAACGGAAACTCGGTAATAGGCATAAACTCAATATGAGTATATCCCATATTTTTTACATAGGGAATAAGCTCATCTGCAAGCTGACGGTAGCTGAAAAATGTACCGTCCTCGTTTTTACGCCACGAGCCTGCGTTTATCTCATAAACATTGATAGGCTGTGTTTTGTGAGGATGCTCCTTTTTAAAGTTGAACCACTCCTCGTCGTTCCACTCGTAGCCGTCAATTTCATACACCTTTGAAGCGTTGTCGGGACGTACCTCGCAATGGAATGCGTAAGGGTCAGTTTTTAACCTGCGCTCCGACCAAGGAGTTTCAACGCAGTATTTGTAGCAGGCATATTCCTGCACACCCTCAATGAACAGCCCCCAGACGCCTGAATCTGAAATTTTGTACATATAGTTTGCGTCACTGTCCCAGTTGTTGACAAAAACATACCATTTATGCTAGTGCTTTGATTCATATTCCAGCTTGCATTTAACTGGTGG
>CAMKNF010000144.1 GCA_946414115.1 uncultured Ruminococcus sp.
GAGATACTTGATGGTGACTGGAGTTCAGACGTGTGCTCTTCCGATCTGTTTTAAGCGCAAAATCCTGAAACTTGAGCTTAACGCCCGAGCTGAGTACACCGCCGCCCGATACAATAAGCGGACGTTTACTTGACTTAATTGCGTCAATCGCTTTCTTTATCTGAATTGCGTGACCTTTTGTGTTGGGCTTGTAGCCGATTATGTTCACGCTGTCGGGATAGACAAACTCCTCAATTTCGTTAGTCTGAATATCCATGGGAATGTCAATAAGTACAGGACCCTGTCTGCCTGTTGAGGCAATGTGGAACGCCTCTTTGAAAACACGTGGCAAATCCTCGGTTTTGCTGACAAGGTAGCTGTGCTTTACGAAAGGCTCACACGCACCTGTGATGTCAGCCTCCTGAAAGACATCACGTCCGAGCAAATCGGAACGCACCTGACCGGTGATAGCAATCATCGGAATTGAGTCTGTGTAGGCGGTGGCAATACCTGTAATAAGGTTTGTCGCACCGGGGCCGGAGGTTGCGACGCAAACACCCGGTCTGCCGCTGCATCGAGCGTATCCGCTTGCGGCGTGAGCGGCATTCTGTTCCTGACGGACGAGAATGTGCTTTATATCAGAATCATAGATTTTATCGTAAAACGGGCATATCGCAGCACCCGGATAACCAAAGACGACTGAAACGCCCTCAGCCTCCAAACATTTTACCATAATTTCAGCACCGCTAATCATTATGTTTTTGTCCCTCCTGTCCTTTTAATTTTACATAAAAAAGCAAGTGCTTTTCAGTAATCGCTTTTAAAGCATATTATACAATAAATATATCAAAAAGTAAAGAGGTGCAGAAAAAGTCGAAAAAATATAATGAAAAAAGTCTGAAAAATATATTTTCCAATAGCTTTTAGCTTGAGTTTGATATAAGTTACAACTTGTTAATTCTTTATGCGAAAAATGGTATTTTGTTTATTTCTTTAACGGAATTTATAACAAAGATTTCTTTTGATTGTTAATAATTCAAATAAAAGTAACAGTTAATTAATAATTTGAGTACAAGTTTGCTAAAAAACGGTTACAATTTTAATATTGCGTTGACTTTACTACAAAATTGTAGTATGATTTTCTGTAGAAGAATTGTGGCGTAACATATACGTAACCACAACCGATAGTGTGTTTTAATAAAAATGTAATATATTTAGTGGCTTAAAGGCTTTTCTTTAATGCTTTTAATGTATAATTTGCATTTTGTTTTTTATAATATCTACACTTATTAGTTATTGCAAGTTCTAAACAATACTGTATTGGAGTGTAAACAATTGGAAAAATTTGTAGTTACCGGCGGCAAGCCTTTATTTGGCGAGGTAAACATCAGCGGCGCAAAAAATGCTGCCGTTGCAATCATACCCGCAGTTATCCTCTGCGACGAACCGTGTCAGATTGAAAATATTCCAAACATAAGCGACGTTTCTCTCATAAGCCGAATCCTTCAGCAGATGGGCGCAAACGTAAGAAGAATAAATAAATCATCTTTATATATAGACCCTACTCACATCAAAACCTGCAACGCAACAACCGATCTGGTAAGAGGTATGCGTGCTTCATATTATCTTCTCGGTGCTTTGCTCGGCAAATACGGCAAGGCTAAGGTTGCTCTGCCCGGCGGCTGTAATTTCGGCGTTCGTCCGATTGACCAGCACTTAAAGGGCTTTGAGGCAATGGGGGCAAGAACCTCTCTTGTTGACGGCGCAATTATCGAGGCTGAATGTGACGAACCTCTCGAAGGCAATCATATTTATCTTGACGTTGTGTCGGTCGGCGCAACTATGAACATTATGCTTGCGGCAAGCAAGGCACAGGGACTTACAATCATTGAAAATGCCGCAAAAGAGCCGCATATCGTTGACCTTGCAAACTTCCTCAACTCAATGGGAGCTGACATCAGGGGCGCCGGTACAGACGTTATCAAAATTCGTGGCGTTGGTTATCTTCACGGCGTGACATATTCAATCATTCCCGACCAGATTGAAGCAGGCACATATATGTGTGCCGCCGCCGCAACAAGGGGCTGCATTACGGTTAATAACATTACACCGAAGCACCTTGATTCAATTACGGCAAAGCTCCGTGAAATGGGCGTTGTAATTACGGAATATGACGAGTCAATCAAGATTGACGCAACACAAAGACCGCTTAAGCGTTGTAATATCAAGACAATGCCGCATCCCGGTTTCCCGACAGACTGTCAGCCGCAGTTTGCTGCACTTCTTATGAGCGTTCCGGGTACAAGCATTATCAACGAAAACGTATGGGATAACCGCTATCAGTATGTAAGTGAGCTTATCAGAATGGGCGCACAGATTTCTGTAGAGGGCAGACTTGCAATTATCGAAGGCGGAGCACCGCTTACAGCCGCTCCCGTAAAGGCTACGGATTTGCGTGCAGGTGCCGCAATGATTATTGCCGCTCTTGAGGTTAAGGGCACAACCGAAATTTCAAGTATCCAGTACATTGAGCGTGGCTACGAGGACGTTGTTGAAAAGTTCAGAGCTCTCGGTGCTGACATCAAAAAGGTTTACTTTACAGGCGACAACGAGGAAGAACTCGGCGCATAAAAAGCAAAATATATTCAAGCCGTTTTCTGTTGAAAGCGGCTTTTCTTTTTTGGGGGAATTAAAAAATGGGATTTTTATTTGTAGGACTTGGCGGCGCAGTGGGAGCAATGTTAAGGTATGCAATCAGCCTGATACCCTACAAGGGCGGATTTCCGCTTCTGACCTTTGTTACAAATATCCTCGGTGCATTGCTTATCGGCTTTATCGTGGGATACGCATCAAAACGAAATGTAAACGACAGCCTTATGCTGTTTTTAAAAACAGGACTTTGCGGAGGTTTTACTACCTTTTCAACCTTTTCGCTTGAAGCGTATAATCTCTTTGTAAGCGGAAGTAAAATCCTTGCAGTGTGCTATGCAGTCTTAAGCGCAGTGTGCTGTATTATAGGAGTATGGCTCGGAATTACGCTGTCAACGGCTGTTGTAAAAGACTGAAAAGTGTGGTAGAATGATATGTAATTTATCGGATAAGGATTGATTGATTTGGCAAGAGCAGTTCCGCTGTTCAGCGGCAGTAAGGGCAACAGCTATTACATAGGTACGTTGTCGGAGGGCGTTCTGATTGACGCAGGCAGGTCGTGCAAGCAGATTGAAAACGCAATGGAGGCTAACGGGCTGAAAATGCAGAATGTCGGCGCAGTGTTCATTACGCACGAGCACAATGATCATTGCAGTGCGTTAAAGGTGCTTGCAAAGAAGTACGGCTTTAAGATTTTTGCAAGCGAGGGTACGTTAGGCGAGCTTGCAAGAACGGAAAAAATACTCCCGAGTTTTGATGCAACGGTAATTGAAAACGAGGTATCAGTCGGCAATATGCTAATTGAGCGAATCAACACTCCCCACGACGCCGCAGAAAGCTGTTGCTATCGTGTTACGGCGTCCGACGGAAAATCAGCGTTAATCGCAACTGATATGGGCGTAATGCTCGACGGCGTAAGAGATGCGGCAAAGCACAGTGACTTTGTTGTACTCGAATCAAACCACGATATTGAAATGCTGAAAAACGGAATTTATCCGTTTTATTTAAAGCAGAGAATTTTGTCATCAAAGGGACACCTTTCAAATGCCGCTTGTGCAGATGAGCTTGCAGATTTGGTAAAAAGCGGTACGCTCCGACTAATGCTCGGACATTTAAGCGAGCAGAACAACACGCCCGAGCTTGCGCTTGCAACGGCAATTTCAAGCCTTGAAAGGGCAGGACTGAAATTCAGAAGCGACTTTACGCTCGACATTGCGCCGAGCGAAACGAGAATACAATCGGTGATTTTTTAAGAATATGATTAGAGTAAATATTATTTGTATCGGCAAAATCAAGGAGAAATATTTTACCGACGCAATAAACGAATACGCAAAAAGACTTTCGGCGTTCTGCAAATTTACGGTTGTCGAGCTTGCCGAGGAAAAGATAAAAAGCAACAATCCAAACGAGTCGCAGATTAGCGAAGTGATAAACGCAGAGGGCAGACGGATTTTGCAGAAAATCGGTCAGTCCGATTATGTTGTCGCTATGTGCATTGAGGGAAAAATGCTTTCGAGCGAGGAGCTTTCAAAGACGATTGACAACGTTTCAATCAGCGGAAAAAGCACGTTGGATTTCATAATCGGCGGAAGCTACGGTTTGAGCAATGAAGTAAAGCAACGAGCAGATTTAAGGCTATCAATGAGCCGAATGACGTTTCCTCACCAGATGGCAAGAATGATTTTAAGTGAGCAGATTTACCGTGCATTCGAAATTTCATCAAACGGTAAATATCATAAATGATTATAAGAAATATTAAAGCATATTGGAGAAATTATGGCGCTTGACGGAATATTTTTAAGGCATATAAAAAACGAAATAGAAAATGAAGCGCTCGGTGCAAGGGTTTCGCAGATTTATCAGCCAAACCGTGACGAGCTTGTTTTTACACTGCGCACCTTTGGCGGCAACAAAAAGCTTTTGCTTTCTGCAAGGGCAAATTCACCACGCATAAATTTCTGCACCACAACTCCCGAAAATCCCGCACAGCCGCCTATGTTCTGTATGCTGCTGCGCAAAAGGCTCGGTGGAGGAAAGCTTGTTGCTGTTCGTCAGATGGACTGTGACAGAGTGCTTTTCCTCGACTTCGAGTGTGTAAACGAGCTTGGAGATACTGTGATGATTACCGTTTCGGTTGAGATTATGGGAATGTATAGCAACATTATAATCATAAATTCCGACGGTGTGATTATTGACTCGCTCAAGCGTGTTGACCTTACAATGAGCAGTAAGCGGATTGTACTTCCGAACATCAAATATGAGCTTCCCGAGCCGCAGGATAAGCTCAATATTCTGACCTCAGCTCCCGAGGAAATTGCACAGAAAATAAAAAATCTTGAAGCGGAAATGCCGCTTAATAAAGCCTTGCTGAAGGTGATTCAGGGCGTTTCGCCTATTGTGTGCAGAGAGCTTGAATACAGCGTTATGGAGGGTGCTTCAAATCGCCTTGACGGTGTTCTGTACGACAGGCTGATTAGTGAAATCGGCAGATTGAAAGCAATTGCCGAGAATTGCAGTGAAAAGCCTTGTATTGTATATCGTGAGGACGGCAAGCCGCTTG
>CAMKNF010000145.1 GCA_946414115.1 uncultured Ruminococcus sp.
CCACCGAGATCTACACTCTTTCCCTACACGACGCTCTTCCGATCTCTTCGTAAATCTTTCTCTTTGCAAGCTTGTATTTCATCGGGTGATTGAGGTAGTTTTGCTCGAACACCTCAAAAAGCTCCTTCGGGATAAGCTCACGCTCAAGCTCTTCGCATTTAGCCTGAACAAGCTTTGAAAATTCAGGGTGCATACGCTTTGGCAAATCGTATCCGAAGTTGTTGCTCATAACAAACGCCGCACCGCCCTTGCCGGACTGCGAGTTGATTCTTATAATCGGCTCGTACTCTCTGCCGACGTCGGCAGGGTCAATCGGGAGATAGGGGATTTCCCACATATCCGTACCGCTTTCACGCATATATTTCATACCCTTGTTGATAGCGTCCTGATGCGAACCCGAAAATGCGGTGAATACAAGCTCGCCGATATAGGGCTGACGAGGGTCAATTTTCATACCTGTGCATCTCTCGTAAATTTCACGGAGCTTCGGCAGATGTGAAAAATCAAGCTTCGGGTCAACGCCCTGAGTGTACATATTAAGTCCCATTGTAACGATGTCCATATTGCCCGTACGCTCGCCGTTGCCGAAGAGCGTACCCTCAACACGGTCAGCACCTGCAAGCAATGCAAGCTCGCCTGCCGCAACGCCGCATCCACGGTCGTTGTGGGGATGAACGCTTATGATAGCGGCATCCCTGTTTTTGAGGTGTCTTATAAAATATTCAACCTGATCGGCAAATGTGTTCGGCGTGCACATTTCAACCGTATTAGGCAGGTTGAGGATAACAGGATTTTCCTTTGTCGAGCCGAGAGCCTCCATAACCTTGTCGCAGATGTCAACGGCATTGTCCATTTCCGTACCGCTGAAGCTTTCGGGTGAATACTCAAGGCGGAAGTTTGTATCTCCGTCGTATTCGTCAATGAGCTGTTTAATCAGCTTTGCACCCTCAACGGCAATTTTAGTAACGCCGTCCATATCGGTCTTGAAAACAACCTTTCTCTGGAGCGTAGAGGTTGAGTTGTAGAAGTGAACGATTACGTTCTTTGCACCCTTAACCGCCTCAAAGGTCTTGCGTATAAGATGTTCTCTTGCCTGAACGAGCACCTGAATTGTAACGTCGTCGGGAATGTGATTTTTTTCAATAAGCTCACGGCAGATTTCGTACTCTGTTTCCGACGCACTCGGAAAACCGATTTCAATTTCCTTAAAGCCCATATCGCAGAGAGCGTGGAAGAACTCGAGCTTTTCTTCAAGATTCATCGGGTCAACAAGCGCCTGATTGCCGTCACGCAGGTCAACACTGCACCATATCGGAGCTTTTGTAATGGTCTTGTTCGGCCATGTTCTGTCGGGGATGTCAATTTGTTTGAAAGGAATGTACTTTTTAAATGACGGTTTCATACCAATAACCTCCTTATACTAATCTGTGGATTGAAAGATTAGTATTTTTAAAAATTCACACAAAAAAAGCCCCTCAAAAGCAACCTGAAAATTGCCAAAGGGACGAATAAAATCGTGGTACCACCCAATTTCAGCCATATGTCACCATACAGCCCTTAAGGACTTCCAACAAAGTCCCGACCGATAACGCAGTCCGGCGTTTTGCACTACAGTGAAAAACTTTCGCACAAAAAACTCGGGGATGAGCTATTCATATAAACCTCCGCATCGGCTTACACCAACCGCCGACTCTCTTTGCCGTAAAGGCTTATATCTTGTTCCCGTCATTGTTTTTAAGGGGATTATTCTGTTAGTACTATTATATAGAGAGTTTTTGAAATTGTCAAGCATTTTATTTCAAGAAAACACCGTAATACCCAAATATTATGCGGTTGATATTTTTCTTATTTTGATGTATAATAAAATTTAAAGCAAAATAAGCATTATATAAGTATGCTTATCAGTTCGGAGGTGTTTTTCTTGAACGTAAACGTCGGCGACCGTGTTGAGATGAAAAAACAGCATCCCTGCGGCGGAAATATTTTTACAATTCTGCGCATTGGAATGGATTTCAAAATCAGGTGCGAAAAGTGCGGCAGAGAGGTTATGGTGCCACGCAACAAAATTGAGAAAAACATCAGACGAATTATTTAAGAAAATTAATTTTACGGATAAAACAGGGTATATTTATGTTTGACAGAATAGAAATTTTTGACAAAAGATATTCCGAGCTTTCGCAAAGGCTTTACGAGCCGTCGGTTGCCGCAAATCCCGATGAATTTCAGAAGGTGATGAAGGAGCTAAAGTCGATTGAAGAAATCGTGCTTACCTACCGTGACTACAAAAGTGCAGTGGAAAGCGAAAAGGAAAGCCTTGAGATTTTAGGCGAAACCTCCGACCCCGAGCTTAAGGAGCTTGCACAGGCTGAGCTTGACGAGGCTAAATCATCTATTGAAACGCTTTCAGAAAAGCTGAAAATTCTTCTTCTCCCCAAAGACCCCAACGACGAAAGAAACGTAATCGTTGAAATCCGTGGCGGTGCAGGCGGTGAGGAGTCGGCGCTGTTCAGCGCAGTGCTTTTCAGAATGTACTCAATGTATGCCGAAAAGCGTGGCTACAGAGTTGAGGTTATCAACGCTAACGAAACCGAGCTTGGCGGCTACAAGGAAATTTCATTTATGATTGAGGGTGACGGCGCATATTCACGCTTTAAGTACGAAAGCGGCGTTCACCGTGTTCAGCGTGTGCCCGAAACCGAAAGTCAGGGCAGGGTGCACACCTCGACAACCACAGTAGCCGTTCTTCCCGAAGCAGAGGACGTTGAGCTTGAGATTGACCCGTCGGATTTGAAAATCGACACGTTCCGCTCAAGCGGTGCAGGCGGTCAGCACATCAACAAAACAAGCTCGGCAATCAGAATTACGCATATCCCGACGGGAACGGTTGTTGAGTGTCAGGACGAGCGAAGCCAGTACAAGAACAAGGACAAGGCTTTAAAGGTTCTCAAAAGCCGACTGCTCAAGGAAAAGCAGGATAAACAGGCAAGCGAGATTGCCGCCGACAGGAAATCACAGGTCGGAACAGGCGACAGAAGCGAGCGAATCCGCACCTACAACTATCCGCAGGGCAGACTGACCGACCACAGAATCGGACTTACGCTTTATAAGCTTGAGGACATTTTAAACGGCAACCTTGACGAAGTGATTGACGCACTCATTGCGGCTGACCGTGCCGAAAAGCTGAAGGAAAGTATGGAATCGTAAAAAGGTGAAAATATTGAAAACGCTTTTACTTGACAACACCGATGAAAATATATCGAAAGCCGCCGAAATTCTAAAAAACGGCGGACTTGTGGGACTTCCCACAGAAACCGTTTACGGTCTTTCGGCAAATGCGCTTGACGGCAGGGCTGTTGCAAAAATCTTTGCGGCAAAGGGCAGACCTGCGGACAATCCTCTTATTGTACATATTGCGGATTTCTCGGACATTGAACGCTTTAACCTTGTGCGTGAAATTCCCGAAAGTGTAAAACTTCTTGCAGAAAATTTCTGGCCGGGTCCGCTTACAATGATTATGAAAAAATCTAACGTTATTCCCGATGAGGTATCGGCAGGACTTGACACCGTCGCAATCCGTTTTCCGAGCCACCCTACCGCACAAAAAATAATCAAAGCGGCGGGACTTCCTCTTGCCGCACCGTCGGCAAATCTTTCAGGCTCACCAAGCCCGACAACCGCCCTCCACGTTATGAGCGACTTAAATGGCAAAATTGATGCAGTTGTTGACGGTGGAATGAGCGACGTCGGACTTGAAAGCACCGTTATTACGCTTGCCGAAAAAACTCCGAGAGTTCTCCGTCCCGGCGGAATCACGCTTGAACAGTTAAGATCTGTTCTCGGAGAGGTTGAGCTTGACAACGCAGTTTTGCATCAGCTTGAAAAGGGTGCAAGGGTATCAAGTCCCGGAATGAAATACAAGCACTATGCGCCGAAGGCGAACGTCATACTTCTTAAATGCACTGACGGCGAGTATATTGATTATGTAAACGAACACGCAAACGAAAGCACCGCCGCACTATGCTGCGATGAGGATATTGAAATCCTTAATGTTAAGTGTTTTAGCCTCGGCAAGCGCAGTGACTATTCTGCGCAGGCACACAGGTTGTTTGACGAATTGAGAAAAATTGACGAAGATGAAAATATAAAAACCGTTTATTCACGTCTGCCCTCTCTTGACGGCGTAGGAATGGCGGTTTACAATAGGCTGATAAGGGCGGCAGGCTTTGAGGTGATTGACCTTGAAAAAATGTAGGATTATCGGACTTACGGGACAGAGCGGAGCAGGAAAAAGCACTGTTGCAGGCTTTCTTGATCAAAACGGCTTTTATGTTATAAATGCAGATTTACTTGTGCGGAAAATCTACGAAAGCGGCTCGCCTTGTTTAAAAACTATTGCGGCTGTTTTCGGCGAGGATATTATCACCGAAAACGGTACTCCCGACAGAAAATTGCTTGCAAAAAGGGCGTTTTCGTCAAAGCAAAACACTGCTCTGTTAAGCTCGATTGTTCACCCGTTTGTAACGGCGGAGCTTTTTGCGGAAATTAAAAAAGCCGCCGAAAGCGGAGTAACAACAATTGTCTATGATGCGCCACAGCTTTTTGAGAGCAATGCAGACGTTATCTGTGATGAAATTATCAGCGTTACCGCCGAAAAATCGGTAAGGCTTGAAAGAATCTGCAAGCGTGACAATATCTCAAAAGAAAATGCGCTTATGCGAATGAACGCACAGCTTGATGAGGAATTTTTCAGAGAGAATTCCGATTATATTATAGAAAACAATTCAGGCATAAGCTCACTGAACATTCAGCTTGAAGGTCTGATAAAACAACTCAACAGGTAAACACCGAGGTGATTCAATGCCTACAGCTTCCCGTCGTTACAAGCGGAAAAGCAGAAAAGGAATAAATGTATTAATATGGCTTATTGTGCTTGCAATTTTCGCAGGCGGTATTGTGTTTTTTGTAACGAATTATTACGAGGAAACAAAAAACAATCTTGAAAAAGCAAGCTATCCACAAAAATACAGCGAATTTGTTGAAAAATACGCAGGTGAATACGGACTTGAAGAATCGCTTGTCTATGCCGTTATGCGCACAGAGAGCGGATTTGACCCGAACGAGATCGGAAGAGCACACGTCTGAACTCCAGTCACCATCAAGTAT
>CAMKNF010000146.1 GCA_946414115.1 uncultured Ruminococcus sp.
CCGAGATCTACACTCTTTCCCTACACGACGCTCTTCCGATCTGGAAGACTATTCGGAACAGACGGTGCAAGAGGCGTTGCAAATTCCGAGCTTACAGCAGAGCTTGCAATGAATATCGGCAGAGCCGCCGCAATGGTGCTTATCAGTGACGAGGTTGAGCACCCGACAATTTTAATCGGTAAGGACACACGTCTTTCGTGCGATATGCTCGAGGGTGCGCTTATTGCAGGACTTTGCTCTGTAGGTGCAAATGTTGAGCTTTTAGGCGTAGTGCCGACCCCTGCTGTTGCATACCTTGTCGGCAAATACAACGCTGACGCAGGCATTATGATTTCAGCCTCACACAATCCCTTTGAATTTAACGGAATCAAGATTTTCAGCTCTGACGGCTGTAAACTGCCCGACGACCTTGAAAACAGAATTGAGGAAATCGTGCTTGATAACGTTGTTCCTTATGCTCTTGCAAAGGACGAAAACATCGGCAAGGTTACAAGAATGGAAACCGCCGTTGAAGATTACGTTGATCACGTTGCAAAGTCAATCGGCTGTGACCTTGACGGTATGGAAATTGCCCTTGACTGCTCCAACGGCTCGTCATCACGCACAGCCGAAAAGCTCTTTACAAAGCTCGGCGCAAAAGTGCATATGCTCTTTGACAATCCCGACGGAATCAACATCAACAAGGACTGCGGTTCTACTCATATAAACAGACTTCAGAACTACGTCCGTGAGCACAAGCTCTGTTGCGGTCTTGCCTTTGACGGCGATGCTGACAGATGCCTTGCTGTTGATGAAAACGGCAATCTTGTTGACGGCGACTACCTTATTGCAATCTGCGCAAAGGATATGAAGGACAGAGGAGTGCTCAAGAAAAACGCCGTTGTCGGCACTGTTATGACAAATATGGGATTCAACAAGTTCTGTGAAGCAAACGGTATGACTTTTGTTTCAACAAAGGTCGGCGACCGTTACGTTCTTGAAGCAATGCTTCGTGAGGGTTATAACATCGGCGGCGAACAGAGCGGACACATTATTTTCCTTGACTACGCAACAACAGGCGACGGCGAGCTTTCGGGCGCAATGATTTTAAGCATAATGAAGCGCACAGGCGAAAAATTAAGCACACTTGCAAAGGTTATGGAGCGTATGCCACAGGTGCTTATCAATGTTAAGGTCAGCGCAGAGGGCAAGCTTGCTTTCTACACAGATAAAGAAGTAAAAGCTGAAATCAAGCGTGTAACAGAGATTCTCGGCGACAGAGGAAGAATTTTAGTCCGTGTTTCGGGAACAGAGCCGCTTGTAAGAGTAATGCTCGAGGGCGAAAACCTCGAGGAAATTCAGAGCCTTGCAGAGGAGTCTGCACAGGTTGTAAGGGAAAGATTATCATAATGCGATTATCGGAAAACTGGAAGGATTACGAGCTTATTGATACCTCTGAAGGAGAACGCCTTGAACGCTGGGGAGATATAATTCTCATTCGTCCCGACCCGCAAATTATTTGGTCAACGAAAAAGGAAAATCCCCTCTGGCACTCTGCACACGCAAGGTATCACCGCAGTAACAAGGGTGGCGGTTACTGGGAACAGTACAAAAAAGTTCCCGACCGCTGGACAATTAATTACGACAAGCTTGTTTTCAATATAAAGCCTATGGGCTTCAAGCATACGGGAGTGTTTCCCGAACAGGCGGTAAACTGGGATTTTGCCGCCGAGAAAATAAGAGATGAAAACAGACCGCTCAAGGTGCTCAATCTTTTCGGCTATACAGGCTGTGCAACGCTTGCGTGCTTAAGCGCAGGTGCAAGCGTGTGCCATGTTGACGCATCAAAAGGTATGGTGCAGTGGGCAAAGGAAAATGCACAGTCAAGCGGTCTTGCCGATAAACCCGTCAGGTGGCTTGTTGACGACTGCGTAAAATTTGTTCAGCGTGAAATCAGACGTGGAAACAAATATGACGGCATAATAATGGATCCTCCGTCCTATGGAAGAGGACCGGGCGGAGAGGTCTGGAAGCTTGAGGAACAGCTCTTTTCGCTTGTTTTTCTCTGCAAACAGGTCTTGTCCGACAACCCTGTTTTCTTTATACTAAACTCATACACAACGGGACTTTCACCCGCTGTAATGGAATATCTGCTCGGCATACTGCTGAAAAAGGACTTTGGCGGCAGTGTTTCAAGCAACGAAATCGGTCTTTATGTCACCGACACGGGACTCATCCTGCCGTGCGGTTCGACTGCAATCTGGGAGAAGTAGTTAATGAATTTTATCTCGCTTGAGAATGTTGTTTTTTCTTATACTGACGACGAAAATGTAAAGAGTGAAAAAAACGCTGTTGACGGCGTTTCGCTCAATATAAAAAAGGGTGAGTTTGTCGCTTTGCTCGGTCACAACGGCTGTGGAAAATCCACAATAGCAAAGCACCTCAACGCAATGCTTTTGCCCGACAGCGGCAGAGTTTTGATTGACGGCGACGACACTTCCGATGAAGACAAAACCTATGATATAAGAAAAAAGGTAGGTCTTGTGCTTCAGAATCCCGACAATCAGCTTGTTGCAAGCATTGTTGAGGAGGATGTTGCCTTCGGTCCCGAAAACCTCGGAATACCTCCGCAGGAAATCAGAGAACGTGTTGATTACGCTCTTAAGGCTGTCGGTATGTATGACTACAGGGAACACGCACCTTACAAGCTTTCGGGCGGTCAGAAGCAGAGAGTTGCAATTGCAGGTATCCTTGCAATGCTCCCCGAATGTATCGTGCTTGACGAGCCGACTGCAATGCTCGACCCGAACGGACGTGACGAGGTTCTTTCAACACTTCTCAAGCTCAATAAAGAGAAGAACATAACCGTTGTGCTTATTACTCACTATATGGACGAGGCTGTGCTTGCCGACAGAGTGGTTGTAATGGACAGCGGAAAAATCCTCACACAGGGAACTCCCGACCAAGTTTTCTCCCAAGTAGAGCTTTTAAAAAAACACAGACTTGACGTTCCGCAGTCAACCGAGCTTGCAAACAAGCTTTGCGGCTGCGGAGTAAAAATAGACAAAATGCCGCTTGATACCGAGGCGTGCGTAAAAATGCTTGAGGAGGTGCTGAAATGAGCAGCGTACTTGAGCTGAAAAATTTAAGCTTTGTCTACGGACAGAAAACTCCGTTTGAAAAGCGAGCAGTTGATAACGTGAGCCTTTCAATTGAAAAGGGCGAGTTTATCGGAATAATCGGTCACACAGGCTCGGGCAAGTCAACGCTTGTCCAGATGCTCAACGGTCTTATTCAGCCGACAGAGGGACAGGTTCTTCTTGACGGCGAGGACATCTGGCAGAATCCCAAGGAAATACGCAAGGTGCGCTTCAAGGTCGGAATGGTATTTCAGTACCCCGAATACCAGCTTTTTGAAGAAACCGTTTACAAGGATATTGCTTTCGGTCCGACAAATATGGGCAAATCGGAGCAGGAAATTGATTTAGCTGTAAGAAAAGCGGCTGAGTTTACCGACTTAAAGCCCGAGCTTCTGCAAAAATCTCCGTTTGACTTATCGGGCGGCGAAAAGCGCCGTGCCGCAATTGCAGGAGTGATTGCAATGGAGCCCGAGGTGCTTGTACTTGACGAGCCGACAGCTGGTCTTGACCCGATGGGACGTGACGTGCTCTTGTCGCAGATTGTGCAGTACCACAAAAAACGTAAGAATACAGTCCTGCTCGTTTCTCACAGTATGGAGGATATTGCAAGGGTAGCCGACAGAATAATTGTTATGAACGAATCTCACCTTGTTATGTTTGACAAAACAAGAGAGGTGTTTTCACACGGACGAGAGCTTGAAAAAATAGGACTTCGGGTTCCGCAAATTACAAAAATTATGCTTGAGTTAAAGGAAAAAGGCTACGATGTGCCCGACGGAATTTTAACCGTTGACGAGGCATTCTCCGCCGTTTCCTCGCTTTTGAAGAAGGAGGGAAAAATATGGTAAGAGATGTAGCCTTCGGTCAGTATTTTCCGGGCAAAAGCCTAATTCACAAGCTCGACCCACGTGCAAAAATTCTTTTGTTGATAGGATTTCTTGTAATAATTTTCTGCACGTTCAATTACTTTTCACTTTTGCTTGTTACACTGTTCACTGCTTTGATGATTTTATCAAGCGGAGTACCTGCAAAATTCTACTTTAAGAGCCTTAAGGTAATCATTTTTATTTTAGTCATAACGTCTGTTCTGAACCTATTTTACGGTACGGGCACCCCTATCTGGCAATGGGGAATTATCAAGCTGACTGTAAACGGAATAAACAGAGCTGTTTTTGTTACGATAAGAATCATCTGTCTTATCCTTGCAAGCTCCTGCCTTACGTTTACAACCTCGCCCACAGAGCTTACAGACGCTATCGAGCGGCTTATGAAACCACTCAACAAAATCCACTTTCCCGTCCACGAAATCGCAATGATGATGTCGCTTGCACTTCGTTTTGTGCCGACACTGCTTGAAGAAACCGACAAGATTATGTCGGCGCAAAAGGCAAGGGGCGCAGATATGGAATCGGGAAATATAATAAAAAGAGTAAAGGCATTAATGCCTGTGCTGATACCGCTGTTCGTTTCCGCATTCAGACGTGCATATGAAATAGCAACCGCTATGGAGTGCCGCTGTTATCGTGGCGGCAGCGGACGAACAAAGATGAAGTCAATTCATATGTCAAAGCGTGACGCTTTTTCATTTATTGCGCTTGCAGCAATAATATGCGGAGTGATATTATGCAACATATTTATACCGGCGGTGATTTAAGAAATCTGCTGCTTACAATTTCATATGACGGCAAGAGCTTTCACGGCTGGCAGATTCAGCAGAATGCGATGACCGTTCAGGAGGTTTTTCAGACCTCACTTGAAAAGATTATCGGCAGTGATTTTGACGTTAAGGGCTGCAGCCGTACTGACAGCGGAGTTCACGCAAATATGTACTGCATAAGCCTTAAGACCTCACACCCGATTAAGCCCGAACGCTTAAAGGCGGCGCTTAACCGATGGCTGCCGAAAACGGTAGCAGTGCTCGACTGCAAGAGATCGGAAGAGCGTCGTGTAGGGAAAGAGTGTAGATCTCGGTGG
>CAMKNF010000147.1 GCA_946414115.1 uncultured Ruminococcus sp.
CAAGGCTCACAAACACAGATTTAATCGGGTTAAAGGAGTGTTTTGCACCCACCGAAAGGGTGTATGAAAGGGGAGAAATTATTACAATATGTTCACCTGAAGATGACACAATTGGAATAATTAAAAGCGGAATTGCATATCTTTCGACAATCAATTCCGAGGAGCAGAGAAGAATAATTGATTATTATATGCGTGGCAATGCGTTCGGAAAACATTTTCTTCCCGACACCGAGGAGAAATTATTTTATGTTTACGCAAAGACAAAATGCACCGTTGATTTTGTAAAATACAAAAAGCTGATTACCTGCTGCGGAAAAAACTGTGCAAAGCACGTTGCTTTTATTGACCACATTATGATGACGACGGCGAGGAAGTCGCTTGTTCACGTTGACATTCTCTGCCAAAGAACACTTCGCAGTAAGCTGATGTCGTTTTTTGAATATCTTGAGTCGGAGGAAAAAAGCAACAGCTTTACTCTGCCTTTGCCGTTTTCCGACCTTGCAGATTATCTCGGAGTTGACCGAAGTGCGATGATGAGGGAAATTAAAAAGCTCAACGAGGAAAAAATTATTTCCAACGACAAGCGAAAGGTGACGATAAATAAAAAGTAGTATAAACGATAATTTAGCCGAGTGCCTCGGCTCGCAAATCGAGTGGAAAAGTTAGTTTGTTTGGAGAAAATTGTAACCCGAATTTTAAATTTATATATAGTTAACGTTTCGGGACGTCAAGGATGCCGTCCCCTACGGCGATATTGGAACCGTTTGTTTTTAGTCGTAGGGACACGGCGTGCCGTGTCCGCAGTGGAAATTAAACTATACCAAATAAACCGTAGTTATAGAGAAAAACAAACCTTTCCGTAGGGGACGGCTTCCCAGACGTCCCTTTCACAAAAATTGCAATTCAATTTTTGTGTGGACACGGCACGCCGTGTCCCTACGTCAACGTTGGCTATAACTGCAACTATAAATTATAGTTTATCTTTCAATTAAAAATTAACATATTTAATTAAACTATTGATTTTCTTTTCAACGTGTGTTATAATAATCAAGAATTGCAAGAAGTCATTGCGTGCAATTAAGTGAGCGGCAGGCCCTGTGCGATTGGGGTCTGTGAACCATGTCAGGCGGGGAACCGAGCAGCATTAAGCAGTATTTCTGATGCGATGCAGTAAGTCTGCCGCTTACTTATTTGTACGATTGCCGTTATTTCGGCTGACGGCTTGCATTTTTTGTTGATGCGGAGGTGATTTTTTGTATAGGGTTTTGTATCGCAAATGGCGACCGCAGACTTTCGATGATGTTTCCGGACAGGAGCATATAACCACTACTCTGAAAAACGAACTTATTGCAGGTCGTCTGAACCACGCATACCTTTTCACAGGTTCAAGGGGTACGGGAAAAACTACCTGTGCAAAAATTCTTGCCAAAGCAGTAAACTGCCTTGATATTCACAACGGAAATCCCTGCGGAAAGTGTGAAGTCTGCCGTGGAATTGACGACGGAAGTATACTCGACGTTGTTGAAATGGACGCAGCTTCCAACCGCAATATTGACGATATCCGTCAGATTATCGACGAGGTGCAGTTCAAGCCGGCAAAGTGCAAATACAGAGTTTATATAATTGACGAGGTGCATATGCTCACCACACAGGCGTTCAATGCACTTCTCAAAACTCTTGAAGAACCGCCCGAACACGTTATTTTCATACTTGCAACAACCGAGGTTCACAAGCTTCCGCAGACGATTCTTTCACGCTGTCAGAAGTTTGAGTTTCACCGCATACCGCCTCGTGCAATTGCAGACAGACTTCTTTTTGTTGCACAGCAGGAGGAAGTTACGCTTTCAGATTCTGCCGCAATGCTTATTGCAGCTGTAGCAGACGGAGCTTTGCGTGACGGTTTGTCGTTGCTCGACAGATGTATTGCGATAAGTTCTGATATTGACGAGGAAGTTGTCAGAAATGCGGCAGGACTTGCAAGAAAAACATATCTTTATGAGCTTGCAGCCTGTGCTATTAATAAAAACACTGCAAAATCGCTTGAAATCATTGACCGTTTGTACGGAGAGTCAAAGGATATGGCTCGGCTTTGCGATGAGCTTATCGCACATTTCAGAGCACTGATGCTGATTAAATCCGTCAGAAATCCGAGGGATATTCTTGTAATGTCCGAGGATGAATTTGAAGAGGCACAAACGCAGTCCGACTACCTTTCACTTTCCGATATAGTCTACTATATGGACGTTTTATCTCGTGCTTATCAGCGAATGGGCAAGGGCACGGGCGACAGAACAGAGCTTGAAATGGCTATGGTAAAGTTGTCCTCTTCCGAGCTTGACGGTACAACCGAAGCAATGACACAGAGAATTTCCGCACTTGAAAAGGCAGTTAAGTATAAAGCAACTGTAGACTATGTTACTGCTTCAGAAAAGGTCGGCGAAAAATTAAGGAATTATCAGAACGAAATTTCTGAAAAATCTGATTTTGAAGAACAAAAAACAGAGCAGATACAGAAAACAGCAGAAACTGAATCGGTTGAAGAACCCGAGAAACCAAAAGCACCTGTTGCAAAGCCTGCACCTGTTCCTGCGTCAAAGCCTTCAAGGACTCCCGCAAACCTTGATGAAATCTACAAAAATGCAAGACCGTTCCCCGATTGGGTGGATGTTGTCAACAATATGAAACCTATATCAAGGGCAATTGCGGCGGCTTTTTCAGGCTCAACTGCATACGTTAGCGGAAACTATCTTCTGATTGACACAAGCAATGAAATGGCATTCGAGCTTTTGAAAAACGGTACAAGGCGAGAGGAAATCAGAAAGATTATTCTTGAAACAACCGGCAGGGTTTATAAACTCGGACCTTATAAACGTGTTGAGGAAAAAAAGAAAGAAACCGACCCTCTTGATGTTCTGAAAAACGGACTCGAGGGTACGGGAATTACAATAACAGAGGAATAAAACTGAAAGGAATTTAATATTATGAAAGCAAGATTACCAAAAGGATACAACAACGGCGGAGCAAACAACATTCAGCAGCTCGCACGTCAGGCACAGAAGCTTCAGGACGATATGGAAACAGCCGCAGCAGAGCTTGAAGCAAAAGAATACGATGCTACAGCAGGCGGCGGAGCAGTTAAAGTAACCGTTACAGGCAAAATGGAGCTTACAAAAGTTGAGATTTCACCCGAGGTTGTTGACCCAGAGGACGTAGAAATGCTTTCCGACCTCGTAATAGCTGCCGCTAACGAAGCGTTAAGAGCAGCTCAAAAGGAAAAAGAGGACAAAATGGAGTCAATTTCGGGCGGACTTAATATTCCCGGAATGTTTTAATTATGGCTCAGTATAATGTAGCTCCGCTTGAAAATCTTGTGGAGCAATTTGAAAAAATGCCCGGAATCGGACATAAAACTGCACAGCGCCTTGCATATTATGTGCTCAATCTGTCAAAAACACAGGCAGAGGAGCTTGCAGGCGCAGTGCTTGACGCCCATACAAAGATACACTATTGCAGTAAATGCTGTAACCTTACAGACAAGGAGCTTTGTCCGGTATGTGCAAGTCCGTTGAGGGATAATTCTGTAATCTGCGTTGTCGAAACTCCGAGAGATGCAACGGCAGTTGAGAACACTCACGAGTTCAAGGGTGTTTATCACGTTCTTCACGGTGCAATTTCTCCGCTTAACGACATTGGTCCTGACAACCTCACGATAAAACAGCTTGTTGCAAGACTGTCAGATGACACTGTCAATGAGGTTATAATGGCAACAAACCCTACTGTTGAGGGTGACGCAACTGCGCTGTATATTTCAAAGCTTTTAAAGCCTATGGGCGTTAAGGTAACTCGGCTTGCTTACGGAATACCCGTTGGCGGCGACCTTGAATACGCAGACGAATACACACTTGCAAAGGCGTTGGAAGGCAGGAATGAGATATAATGAGCTCACTCAAAACGATTGCACAGAACAAAAAGGCTCATCACGATTATTTTATAGAGGAGTTCTACGAAGCGGGAATTGAGCTGTTGGGCACAGAGGTAAAGTCTATCAGAAACGGCAGAGTAAACCTCAAGGATAGCTGGTGCTCCATTGTGGATGGCGAGATTTTCGTCAACGGTATGCACATTTCGCCTTACGAGCACGGCAATATCTTCAACCGTGATCCAATGCGAGTGCGCAGACTTCTGATGCACAAAAAAGAAATCAACAAGCTTTACGGAACTGTCAAGCAGACAGGGTATTCGCTGATACCGATAAGCCTTTATTTTAAGGACAGCAGAGTAAAGCTTCAGGTCGGATTGTGTAAAGGCAAAAAGCTCTACGATAAGCGTGAGGATATGGCTAAACGCAGTGCAAAGCGTGACATTGAAAGGGCTATCAAAGAGCAGTCAAGAAGTTAATTATTAATTGTAAATTGTGATATATGGGGGTGTAAAGGTTTCGACGGGGATTGTGAACCTTGATAAGCGAGCAGCGGTGCGGGACCGCTATAAAATCCGCAACTTAAAAATAACTGACAAAACTACAGTTAAATTAGCAGCTTAATGCTGCTCGTTCCTGCACAGAGCACCACGGCTGTGCAAGGGGCGTCGATTAGTGGTAAATGTGAACAGAGTATTGCTCCGCACTTTGTCACAGTTTAGGAGCTGCCGAGCCGTATAGCCTGTCGTTGGGCGATGCGGTGAGGGAGATTTAAAACAGCGACTGCGCTCGGAGAAAGTCTTGGCAAACATTTTTCGGACAGGGGTTCGACTCCCCTCACCTCCACCAAATAAGAACCGCAATTTTGATACAATGTGTCAAGACTGC
Source organism: uncultured Ruminococcus sp. (assembly GCA_946414115.1). Classification (GTDB taxonomy): domain Bacteria; phylum Bacillota; class Clostridia; order Oscillospirales; family Acutalibacteraceae; genus Ruminococcoides. Next base: position 4,808 of record CAMKNF010000147.1, read on the forward strand.
GGTTCTTTCCTTTTTGCACCGATTAAATTTTAAAGTGCTTGTTTTCAAGCCTTTTCTGACTTCTTTCACACGAATACAAATTACAGCACCTCGGAAGATTGACTTTTTTCGAAGTGTTTTTGCGTTCATAATGACTTTTGAATATAATTACTTAAAAGTAATCGTGCGAAAGATGGGTATTCGTGTGAAAGATAGGTAATCGTGCGGAAGATATATAAATGCAATTTTTCT
>CAMKNF010000148.1 GCA_946414115.1 uncultured Ruminococcus sp.
TGTGCTCTTCCGATCTGGGCAAAACGTGGTATTCTCCGAACAGGGGTTTTATGGAGTTAAGGCAGGAAATAGCAAACTACTATGAACGCAGATTCGGTATTCCTTATGATTACAAAAATCAGACTCTTGTAACAGTCGGCGGAAGTGAAGCAATTGACCTTGCATTCAGAACGCTTATACAGAACGGCGATGAGGTTATTATTCCCGAGCCGTCCTTTGTCTGCTACGAACCTCTTGCAGTAATGGCAGGCGGAACGCCCGTAATAATCAGGACAAAAAATGAAGACAATTTCAGACTTAAGGCAAAAGACCTTGAAGCGGCAATAACTCCAAAGTCAAAACTGCTCGTGCTTCCTTTCCCGAACAATCCCACAGGCGCAATTATGGAGAGGGCAGACCTTGAAGAAATTGCCGAGGTCGTTTTAAAACACGATTTGCTTGTCCTGTCCGATGAAATATATTCGGAGCTTACATACGGCGGAAAACGTCACGTTTCAATCGCATCGCTTGATAATATGTACGAGCGCACAATTGTAATCAACGGCTTTTCAAAATCCTACGCAATGACAGGCTGGCGGCTCGGTTATGCGCTCGGATCTGCTCCGATAATTGCGCAGATGACAAAGCTTCACCAGTACGGAATAATGTCTGCTCCCACAACGGCGCAGTATGCCGCAATTGAGGCGCTAAGAAACGGCGACCGTGACGTTTGCAAAATTCGTGACGAGTACGATATGAGAAGAAGGCTTGTTGTTGACGGATTCAATGAAATGGGACTTTCTTGCTTTGAGCCTTTGGGCGCATTTTATGTATTTCCGTGCATTAAAAGCACAGGACTTACATCAGAAGAGTTTTGCACTCGTCTGATTATGGACAAGCACGTTGCAGTTGTTCCCGGAACAGCTTTCGGAGAATGCGGCGAGGGATTTGTGCGTGTTTCATATTCTTATTCACTCAAGCATCTTAAAATTGCTCTTGAGCGTATCAAGCAGTTTTTAGGGGAGTTAAACAATGGAAATTAAGGTACTTGCTCCTGCAAAAATAAATCTTTCACTTGAAGTGCTGGGAAAACGTCCCGATGGCTACCACGAGATCTCAACCGTAATGCAGGCAGTTTCGCTGTACGACACAATTACCCTTGCGGATAATGACAGTGAAAGCGTTACAATTTCCTGTAATTATGATGGCGTACCGTGTGACGACAGCAATATCTGTGCCAAGGCGGCATATCGCTTTTTTGATTACTGCCGAATGGATGTAAAGGGAGTACATATTGATATTGACAAAAAAATCCCGACTCAGGCAGGACTTGCCGGCGGAAGCAGTGACGGTGCGGCAGTAGTCCTCGGACTTAACCGACTTTTCGGTACAGGCTTAAAGCCTTGCGAGATGCACGAAATCTGTGAAAGAGTCGGTGCAGACGTGCCCTTCTGCCTTGTCGGCGGCACAAAGCTTGCAACGGGAATAGGTACAAACCTTAAAAAGCTACCTTCATTTAACTGCTCCGATATTGTTATCTGCAAGCCTGACACCGTCAGTGTTTCAACGGCTGACGCATATAAAAAGGTAGACGCTTTAAATCCCCACGCATCATACACAGATGAAATGATAAAGGCTCTTTACAGCCGTGATATGTTTTTTATTACCACAACCATTTTCAACGATTTTGAGCTTGCTCTGTCAATTCCCGAGGTCAATGAAATCAAGAAGATTATGCTTGACTGCAAGGCAAGGGGAACAGGTATGAGCGGCTCGGGCTCGGCTGTTTTTGCAGTTTTCACATCATCACGCAGAGCAAAAAAGTGCTATGAAACGCTCAAACAGTCCTACAAAGAGGTATTCCTCTGCAAGCCCGTTAAAGACGGCTGTAAAATTGATTAATTATTCATTATAAGAAAAATAATTATATTTGGAATATTTTAACAAAAACCTGTCAATACTCTTATCGGTTATAAATAAGAGAGGACAGGTTATTTTTATGAAACTTATTATCAAATCAGCTTGCATTGCGTTTGTACTTACCGTAATTTATTCGATGATTCCTTTCCGAACCGAATGTAAAGAAATTTCCGACGAAGTTTTCAGACTTCATATTCTTGCAAATTCCGATGAAGATTATGACCAGCAGTTAAAGCTGAAGGTAAGGGATAAAGTCCTTTTGTACACAGAATCGCTTTTTGAAAAAGCACGGTCAAAGGAAGAGGCAGAAAATCTGATTTCAAATAATCTTCAGGATATATGCAACACAGCGCAGAAAGAAGTCACCGACAACGGTTATGATTATACCGTAACGGCACAGATTACAAAAATGTACTTTACAACCAGAACATACGAAAGCTACACTCTGCCGTCGGGAATGTATGATGCATTGAGAATCACAATCGGCAGCGGAGAGGGTCGCAACTGGTGGTGCGTAATGTATCCGTCAATCTGCATTTCGTCAGAGAAAAGTCAGGACGAAGCCGCCAGGGAAACATTCAACGACAATCAGTACGATATAGTAAAAAATGAGAAATACGAATACAAATTTAAAATCGTAGAGATTTTTGAAAAAATCTGCTCATATTTTAATTAAGTCCTTTTAATGACACATCAAATATGATATATTATAGTCATACTCCAAATTATGTTTTAAATTTTTGAGGTGCAGTATGAGTATGCTTCGGTTTATTTTAGGAAAAAGCGGTACGGGAAAAACAACGTATATATATAACAAAGCTTCAGAGCTTGCAAAAAGCGGAAATGATAAGATATTGATGCTTGTTCCCGATATGAGTACATTTGAAACGGAAAAGGCGTTCCTTAATATCCTCGGTGCACGTCTTTCAAAGAATATTAAGGTTTTTGGGTTTTCACGGCTTTGCAGATTTGTCTTTGAGCAAACCTCTAACAGACCGCAAAATGTTATCGACAGCGGAACACGTGCGGTTATTATGAATATTGCGCTTGAACAGCTCACCGAAAAGCTAAAGCTTTTAAAGACCAAAAACACAAAATCGCTTACCGAGATTATGCTCCAAACCCTGTCGGACTGTAAGAAGAACGGCATTTCGACCGATACACTTTACGAGGTTTCAAAAGCTGTTGAGAACGAAACACTGAAAACAAAGCTGTACGAAACGGCGTTGATTCTTGATACGTTTGACGCTATTCTTTCTCAAAGCTATGTCGACCCGCTTGATGACCTTACAAGACTATATAATATTCTATTGGAGAATAATATTTTTGACGGCTACACAGTTTTTGTCGATTCATTCAGCGGATTTTCTGCTCAACAGCTAAAGGTGTTACGTCTGATAATGTCGCAGAGTGATTCTGTTTTTGTTTCCCTTACGCTCGACCCCGAAACCGACGGCAGGGAAGAGGTTTTTGCAACCTCACAGTCTACATATAAAACGCTGAAAAATATTGCAAAAAGTGATAGCATTGACATTAAAACTCCTGTAAAACTTGCTGAAAATAAAAAGTTTTCAAACAGAGAACTTACGCTTCTTGAAAAGTCAGCATTCAGAAACAGCATTACACCCGATTCTAAAAATCCCGAAAATATAATTCTCTATCAGGCGTCTGACAGATATGAGGAGTGCGAGTTTGTCGCAAGACAGATTAAGCATATGATTATTGATGAAAATTATCTGTACAATGATATTTCGGTAATCTGCCATGACACCGAGCCGTACAACGGTATAATCAATACGGTTTTTGAAAAATACGAAATACCGTATTTTATGGACGCTCACAGCGATATTGAGGTCAAGCCTGTTGTGCGTTTGGTAAATTCCATATTCAGAATTATCCTTGATAATTTTGAGCGTGACGATGTAATTTCCCTGATCAAAACAGGACTTACGACAAATTCACCGCAGGAAATCAGCCTGTTTGAAAATTATACATATATCTGGAACGTAAATAATTCCGCCTTTAAATCGGAATTTACGCAGAATCCAAGGGGCTTTTCATCAACATTTTCCGACAAAGACAAGAAAAATCTTGAAACAGTTGACAAGGTAAGACAGTCTATAGTTGAGCCGCTTTTAAATTTCGGTGAAAATATAAAAAATAAGAACGGACGAGAAATTACAGAGCTCCTGTATAAGCTTCTTACCGAGTTAAAAGTACAGGATGCACTTAACAATATGTATGACGAGCTTGAAAACGGTGTTGAAAAAGGACTCGGTGCAGAGCAAATCAGAGTATGGAACTTTTTAATGGAGGCGTTCGATAAGACCGTTGCAGTAATCGGTGACACGCCTGTATCGCCAAAGCGCTATTATGAATTGCTTTCTGTACAGATTTCGTCAATCGAGCTTATGCAGATACCGCAGACACTAGACAGCGTAACAATAACAACCGCCCAGCGTGTCAGAATTTCAAAGCAAAAGGTAACGTTTCTTATCGGTTGCATTGACGGAGAATTTCCCGCTGTTCCGCATTGTTCGGGAGTATTCTCCTCATTTGAGCTGAAAATGCTTTCGCTTAACGACCTGAAACTTTCCGAGGACTTTTCAGACCTCGCCGACCTTGAAACCTTTATGGCGTACAGCTGTATGACTTCACCGTCCGAAAAGCTATATGTAACATACCCGGCGGCAGATTTACTCGGTACGCCCTACAATTCCTCCGTGATTTTTGAGGAAATCAGAAAGACATTTCCAAATATAATTATGCTTGACAAAGCGGATTTCAACAGAAAGAAAGACTCAATGTACGCTCTTCAGCCTGCCTTTGAAGAATATGCACGTTCGCTCTCTCAAAACAAAGCTGAACTAAAAACTCTCGGTGACTTTTTCGCAACCGATAATTCTTATTCTTCACAATATAACGCAGTTCACCGCTCAATTGAGAATACGCCGTTCAGAATTGAAAACCCCGAAAATGCAGAAAAGCTTTTCGGAGACAACCTGCATATTTCAGCCTCGCAGATTGAAAAATTCAGCCTTTGTAGATTCGCTTACTTCTGTAACTACGGACTTAATATCAGAGATCGGAAGAGCACACGTCTGAACTCCAGTCACCATCAAGTATCTC
>CAMKNF010000149.1 GCA_946414115.1 uncultured Ruminococcus sp.
TTGAAGCCTTGCAAAATGCCGTTGTTATTCTTTCAGAGAATTATTCTGACAGAGTAAAAGTACAAGGTGAAGAACGGTTCGGAGCATTAACGGCGGTGTACTGCATTGCCGAAAAGAATATATTATCGGGTACGGTGTTTCAATTTCTGCGTGAGCTTGACGATACCGAACTAATCAAGGAGCTTGCAAATAATGAGCTTTCAGACCTTGCCGAAAAGCAAAAGAAAAAAATTGCATTTCGTGATGAGATAAAGCACATTTTAAGCGAACGTAAAAAGCAGGAAAAGCAAGCCGAGAAACAAGCAAAAGCGGAATATCAGCAAACAAAAGCAGAAGGTATGCCGTCATATTTCGGCAAACAATTAAGTCAGAGCGTTGTTGAAAGCGTTTTAAGCGAGAGCCTTAATATCCGGGTAAAGCTGAATCAGGTCACTAAAAAGATTGATGTAGACGGCAGCGGCAAAGCTGTGCTGTTGCAATTGTATTCAGAAAGCAACCTTATAAATGTACTTCCTCTGCTTATTCTTGATGAGTGTAAGGCGTGCGAGGTTTCGGGAATTTCGGGCAGTCTTAAGCTTATTCAGTCCTACCTTTTCAACATTGCCGACATCAACCGCTACAATCCTATTCACGATATGTTGAACGAGCATAAAAACAACAACCCCGAAAATCTTGAACGAATTTATAAAATACTCAATCTGCAAGCCACGTTTGATAAACTGCTTGTAAAAAAGTGGCTGATTCAGACCGTTGCTTTTGCCTTTGCTACATACGATAATCAGGTATCAACCGAGGGAATGTTAATTCTTCAAGGCAAGCAGGGACTTGCAAAAACGAGCTTTTTCAGAGTAATTGCAGGTAATCCGCTGTGGTTCAATGAGGGCGTGTGCATTGATGTTTCGAACAAGGACAGCCTTATAAAAGCCGTCAGTGCGTGGATAAGCGAGCTGGGCGAGATTGACAGCACCTTCAAAAAAGACCAGTCGGCTCTTAAAGCCTTTATCACAAGTCCTCTTGACAGAATACGTCTGCCGTATGCCGCCGCTATTTCCGATATGCCGAGGACAACGAGCCTTTGCGGCACGGTAAACCCCGACAAATTTCTGAAAGACGAAACGGGCAACCGCCGCTACTGGGTGATTCACGTAGATAATATTGATAAAAAGCAGTTGTTCGGTATGAGCAAGGAAGATGTTTTCAACCTTTGGGGATATGTTTATTCTCTGTATCTTGAGGACAACAAAGGCTATTTGCTCAATGATGTTGAGCGTGAAATGGTAGAAGTGCGAAATCTTGATTATATGACAGAACGAAAATTTGAAGCCGAAATCAGGTATATTCTTGACTTTACAAAGCCTGTTGATAAATGGGAATGGGTAGAGCCTGCAAAAATTGCGCAATACTTTAAAAATGCAGATGTAAGACAAATAGGCAGAGCTTTTTCTGTAATCGAAAGAGAAGAAAGAGCCGTTCAGAAAAGGCGTACCGCTTCGGGCGTAGCTTATTATGTCCCGATAGCATGGAACAAAATTCCAAATTATTTTTATAGCGGTGTCAAATATTACTAATTAATGTAGTTATGTAGTTTTTTGAGATAAACAATATTGAGAAGAAAAATAAAAAAACATATATTACTATTACTATTTTTATTTTTTATTTTTTTATTCTATATAGTGTATAGAAAAAAATATACACAACTACAATAGACTACTCAAACACAATCATTGACAATTTTATAAAAGGAAATAAAAAAGAATGACCGACAGGGATTTACTTAAAATATATCTCGGCAGATATTCAAGGGCGCTTGAAAAAATATCCGAGCTTGAAAGTGAAAGACAGCAGACCGAGGAAAACGCCGCCGCAATTAAAAGCGCCTGCAACTTTACATACACCAAGGTTAAGACAAATTCCGTTAACAAGCAAGCGGAAACTTGTGCAGTAAAAGCCGTGCATATTGAGGAAAAAATCAATCGCATAAAAGCACAGCTGTCGGGAATCAGGAACGATGTACTCCGAATGATTAATTTTTTGCCGATAGAAGCGGATGGATATTGCTTATTAACAGAAAAATTTTTGTATTGTAAAAGTCCAAGTCAAATAATGAGCGACCTGCATATTACGAAAAGCGGTTACTATAACCGATACAATAATACTCTTGAAATCCTGCTGCAAAACAAAGAGATACGAGAAGTCTTGAAAAAATACAAGGAAGCACATAGAGTCAGAAGATAACCGTTTAACCATTGAACATTAATTAAGTTATTTTTGCTTTATCAACATTCTTGTTGCAATTTGTCTTTTGTACAGTTAATGTTAAAAGTTTTTTGTTTACAAGAATAAAAGCCTCTTATACTTTAAACAAACAGATAACATTTCACGTTATGCCGTCGGGACGGCCGTAGGTACTACCGATACCCGGGCGCCTATGCAAGGCGAGGAAGGCGCGGCGTTTCTGCACATAAAGCGCAAAAAAATTTTTACATTTCGTTACGCAAGACCATATAATTTATAGTCCCGGCAGGAGCCTTGCCGCTGCCTGCTTGTGAAAGAAAGGAAAAAGATATGAATTTCAAAGTACCGAATAAAGTGTTGAAACATTTAGAATCAAGAGCTATCGGCCACGAAACACCGATTGATTTTGTAAACCGTGCGATTGATGAGACAATCCACCGTGATAGGATAGAGGACGGTGTTATATTCGGAAATCTTCCACACTGTGCCGTAATTGATGTAGTGCCGAATATCGGCGATATGATGATACTGATAACCTTTGCAGACGGTGACAGGAGACTGTTCAACGCTTCATATTTCAAGGATAACCCGAATTTCAAGCCGATTAGTACGCCGAGCGATGTAGCTTGTGCTTATGTTGAGGGTTGCACTGTTGCGTGGAAGGATAAGGAAGAAATGTTCTTCGAGCTTCCTCCGGGTTTCCTTTATCAACACAGCGTTTCACTTTCAGCGTTAGGCTCAGCGGTTACGCAGGAGCTTGACAGAGCATTTGACGAGGAACGGAACAGATTCTATTGTGAGTCCTTAAATAAAACAGCCGAAGAGCAGGAAGATAAGTTGAAGAATATCAGATTACCCGATGATTTTGTAAAGAGTTGCAATGTAGCTAAAAAGAAAAAAAGCAGGACAGATGAGGAAATACAGCGAGAATTGAACGCAGCAATAAAATCTGCCCTACCTGAAATTGAAAGCTTAAAGCCGCTTGATGAAGATGTGCCTATTTCAGACGATAATGCGGCTAAAATAGAAAAATGTCTAACCGAAAAAGAAATACAGCAACTATATGACGCGGTTAATGCTTATTTTAGCTGAAAGAATAAAACCGCTTGATGAGGTAAACCAACAGGAGTAATGCGCTTCATCAGCGGCAACACTCTTGATATAATGCAAAAAGAAACCGCCCGTACAAGCTGATTTTCGGCAAGTACGGGCGTTTTTGTTTTATTCTGTTACGTGCAACGGCATATAAAAATAATAAATAGTTTTTATAGTATTGCGTTATTTTGCTTGTACGGCGTTTTATTCCGTAAATGTGAAATTACACTACTGAACAATAAAAACGCTACACAGGGTAATTCTCGGCTTGTATGGGGCGTTTGTGCTTTATTCTGATATGTGCAGCGGAATATATAAGCCTTGCATTGCCGATGAACCGTTCCATATTCAGCAGGGCAAAGAAAAAGCAAGCCTATATTTCAAGACTTGCCAACTTCTGAATTATTCTGCTTTATTCCCCTTGTCATGCTCCATTTTTTCATCAATAGCCTTGTTTATAAAACCGTTCAGGCTTTCACCGTTGCTTTCTGCGTGGAGCTTGATTTTGTCTTTTTTACCTTTTGGCATTCGCAATTGAAAATTATCGTAATTATTCTTCATATATTTTGCAACTGCTTTTTGTTGTGCCTTACTGGCTGGCATTATTGAACACCTCCTGCCGATACGGATAATTCGTATAATTCGTGAGGTGCAATGTCCTGACCGTCCTCCCATTCAACGGTTGTTCCGCAAGGGTGAACAGTCCTGAAGATTTCTTCGTCCATAAGCTCGCCGTACCAATCGCCTTTTATATACGGCTTCACGTCAAATATTTTACGCTCGCCCGTTATATACTCAATAAGCAGTTTATAATCATTCAGCGGCGTAACTGAAATTACTTTCGGCTGTAGCATTGTATCAACTCCTTATATGCACAGTACGCCCACACAGCTTTTGTGTGGGTTTGTTTTTACTGCAACGGTGGGATTTTAAAGAACTTCTGACCCTCTGAAAGAAGTTTCCAGTTAGCTTCCAAATCCTCTTTGTGTATTTCCATCCACGCTTCAATCAGCTTCATTTTATTTCGTGGCATTTCACCCTCAAGAATTTCACCGTCAAGAGCTATTACGATTTCCTCGCCCTGATACTCGGCGTGAATGTGCGGTTTGTTATGCTTGCCGCCTTTCTCATTATACATTCTAATGATAATACCGTAGAACATACATATTGCAGGCATTATATCAACTCCTTACTGTACTTATTATATCATATATTTATATTGCATTCAATATACATTTTGCACATATATTGCATTCGATATTTGTTTATTATTACTCTTGATATATTGCATTCGATATAGTATAATATAATCACAGAGTTAAGGAAAGGGGCGTTACAGATGAAACGCACACAGCACAGCAAGGTTATGACAATAGCAAACAAACTTGTAAAGCAGGGTTACAACAGAGCTAATGCAATGGTTAAAGCGTGGGTGCTTGTCAAGCTCCCGAACATCTGCACAAAGGTTGCAGGCGTGACCTACGGCAAACGCCAACAGGCTATTGAGCACCTTACACACTACCGCCCCGAAAACATCAGAATCAGTCTTTACCGTGACAACGCAAACGCATATGACCGCAACGCAATTGCAGTTATAGCAACCGTAAAGGGCAAAGGCTCGTACACAATGGGTTATCTTCC
>CAMKNF010000150.1 GCA_946414115.1 uncultured Ruminococcus sp.
TCAGGATTTGTTTGACCTCGGCGTTATCGAGCGTATTATCCGCCAGCCTAAGGCAGACGACAAGGCTATGTTTGAAAGTCTGAAACTTCTCGTCAGCCGCACATTTGAAAAGAATCTTGCAATGACCGACGAAGAATTGACAAACGCACGTTACAACCGTTTCCGTAAAATCGGTGCGGGTATATAAACCAAAATTTAATGATAATTAACGTTTTCGTAGGGACACGGCGTGCCGTGTCCGCAGTAATAAGCAAACTATTAAATGATTTTGCGACAAATTTAATAAAATATAAAAATAGGTATTGACTTGATAAATTATCTATGTTAAAATAGTTGTACCTCTGAAAGGGGCTTATTTTTTTGTGCCCTATTGAGGGAGGCTAAAATATTCCGAAATAACCGGGAGGTGCCGTTATGAGAGTTAAAATCACATTGGCCTGCACAGAGTGCAAACAGCGTAACTACAACACAATGAAGAACAAGAAGAACAGTCCCGACAGACTTGAAATGAACAAGTATTGCCGTTTCTGTAAGAAACACACTCTTCACAAAGAAACTAAATAATGGAGGTACATCATGGCTGACAATAAGCTTGACGCAAAAAAGGCAGACGCTAAAAAGCCTGCTAAAAAAAGCAAGAAGCCTAATGTATTCAAAAGGCTTATTAAGTACCTCGGCGCATGTAAGGGTGAGCTTAAGAAAATAACCTGGCCGTCAGCGAAAACTACCACAAAGAATTTCGGTATTGTTATAGCCGTAATTGTTGTTATGGGACTTTTCATATTCGCTCTCGACAGAGGCTTGTATGCTTTGCTCGGCTTGGTTATGAATACTGCTGCTTAACCGAGTGTTATTACTTCAGCTTACGAAAGGAAGAAAGTTATAATGCCGGAAACAGAAGCAAAATGGTATGTTGTGCATACCTATTCGGGTTACGAAAACAAGGTTGCCGCTGATTTAATGACTACAGCGGAAAACAGAAATCTTCAGGATATGATTATCGACGTCAAGGTTCCTACCGAGATTGTTACAGAAACAGTCGGCGATAAGACCAAAGAGGTTGAAAGCAAGATTTATCCGGGATATGTTTTTGTAAAAATGGTTTATACCGATGAAACCTGGTATGTTGTCCGCAATATCCGTGGATGTACGGGATTTGTCGGTCCGGGATCAAAACCCGTTCCTCTTACCGATGCAGAAGTTTACAGAATGGGCGTTGAAACACGTACTGTTAAGGTTTCATATTCTGTAGGCGACTCGGTACGTATTATTGACGGTCCGCTTGAGGACTTCGTCGGTGTTGTAGAAGAAATTGACGCCGACAAAGACTACGTCCGTGTTACAGTTTCTATGTTCGGACGTGAAACTCCGGTTGAGCTCGAGCTTGCTCAGGCTGAACCGATAGAAGATTAATTCAACAATAATCAGCCAAATGGCTTTTTATTGGGAACGTTTCGTTCCCTGTGGGAGGGACCCTACACAGTGGCGTCCCGCAATTTACCACGAATTTTGGAGGTGCAAACACAATGGCTCAGAAGGTTGTAGGCTTAATTAAACTACAGATTCCCGCCGGAAAAGCTACTCCGGCACCGCCTGTTGGTCCGGCACTCGGTCAGCACGGCGTAAACATTGTTGCGTTCACAAAGGATTTTAATGAGCGTACAAAGAATGACATCGGTCTTATCATTCCTGTTGTAATTACAGTATATGCTGACCGTTCGTTCACTTTCGTTACAAAGACTCCGCCTGCTGCTGTTCTTCTTAAGAAGGCTTGCGGTATCGAAAGCGGTTCAGGTGTACCGAATAAGACAAAGGTTGCTCAGATTACTAAAGAGCAGATTACTAAAATCGCAGAGCAGAAAATGCCCGATCTCAATGCAGGCTCGCTTGACGCAGCAATCAGCATGATTGCCGGCACAGCAAGAAGCATGGGTATTACAGTAGTTGACTAATTTATCCGGGTGGGAGGAATTTTCCGATTGACCACCTAACAATGGAGGAAGACTGATGAAACACGGTAAGAAATATGTTGACGCTGCAAAGCTCGTTGACAGAACTAAATTATATGATTCAGGCGAAGCTCTTGACACAGTTATCAAAACTGCAACAGCTAAGTTTGACGAAACCGTTGAGCTTCATGTAAAGCTCGGCGTTGACAGCCGTCACGCTGACCAGCAGGTAAGAGGTGCGGTTGTTCTTCCTAACGGTACCGGTAAAAACGTAAGAGTTCTTGCAATCTGTAAGGGTGCTAACGAGGATCTTGCAAAGGAAGCAGGCGCAGACTATGTAGGCGCAGAGGATATGACTCAGAAGATTCAGCAGGAAAACTGGATGGACTTCGACGTTCTTATTACAACACCCGACTGCATGGGTCTTGTAGGTCGTCTTGGTAGAATCCTCGGACCGAGAGGTCTTATGCCTAACCCCAAGGCAGGTACTGTTACTCCTGACATCGCAAAGGCTGTTAAGGAAGCAAAGGCAGGTAAGATTGAATACCGTCTTGACAAAACAAACATCATTCACTGCCCCATCGGCAAGGTAAGCTTCGGCACACAGAAGCTTAACGAGAACCTCGATACTCTTATGGACGCTATCGTTAAGGCTAAGCCTGCTGCTGCAAAGGGTCAGTACATCCGTTCAGTTGCCGTTACTTCAACAATGGGACCGAGCGTAAGATTGAACCCCACAAAGTTTGGCGTTTAATTACAAATTAATCTGATATTTACACAATAGTGTGAATATAAATTCGCTGTTCTAAAGACAGCAGGTGCTTTTAGCATAAAGGGATTTCCCACCTGCCGAGGAAGATGCAAATTACTTATTGTATTTTTGCAGCCGTCCGAGGCCTCGGGCGGCTTCTTTTTTACTTTATAAGAAACGGCTCGAATTTTTATGAACTGCGTATTACTCTTTTTCATTTCGGAGGTGAAATAATTGCCAAGTCAAAGTGTTTTAGAGCAGAAGAAAGCAATCGTTGCAGAGCTTTCCGAAAGACTTAAAAACTCCATCACAGGTGTTGTTGTATCATACGAGGGTATCAATACTGAAGACGACACAAAGCTCAGAAAAGAGCTTCGTGAGAACAACGTTCAGTACTCAGTTGTAAAGAATACACTTCTTTCACGTGCTTGTGACGAGGTTGGTCTTGAGGACTTAAAGCCCGTTCTTGAGGGTACAACAGCTATCGCAACAAGTGACAGCGAATACGCTGCCGCAGCAAGAATTCTTTGCAACTACGCAAAGGATCACGACAACTTCAAGGTCAAGTCGGCTTATCTTGACGGTGCTGTTATTGATATGGATACAATCACAGCTCTTTCAAAGCTCCCGACAAGAGAAGTTCTTCTTGCAAACGTACTCGGTGCATTCCAGGCACCTATCGCATCCTTCGCACGTGCCGTACAGGCTATTGTTGACAAGGGTGGTGTAGAAGCTTGCAAAGCTGAAGCTGAAGCAGCTCCTGCAGAAACAGAGGCTCCCACAGAGGAAGCTCCTGCAGCAGAATAATCTGCAATTTAAATTAAAATTAACTACATTTATATCGGAGGTAAATTAAAATGGCATCAGAAAAAATTACTGCTATTATTGAAGAATTAAAAGGCCTCACAGTTCTTGAGCTTTCAGAGCTCGTTCACGCTGTAGAGGATGAATTTGGCGTATCCGCAGCTGCTGCAGTTGCAGTTGCAGGTCCTGCTGCTGACGGCGGCGCAGCTGCTGCAGAGCAGACAGAGTTTGACGTTGTACTTAAGGGTGCAGGCGGCAACAAGATTGCTGTTATCAAGGTTGTTCGTGAGATTACAGGTCTTGGTCTTAAGGAAGCAAAGGCTCTCGTTGACGGCGCTCCCAAGACAGTTAAGGAAGCTGTTTCTAAGGACGACGCTGAAGCTATGAAGGCAAAGCTCGAAGAGGCTGGCGCAGAAGTAGAATTAAAGTAATTCACTTATCCGAAAAAATTACGGCTGTCCGTTACGGGCAGCCGTTTTTGTTTTCCGATTGACAGCATAAAAATGTAATGCTATAATCGTAATGTGTAGATAATATTTTGGGTGTGATAGTTTGTACAGTTGGAGCAGTATTCGGTATAAGCTTGAAAAAGAATATCTTGCATTATCGTTGCGTGGAAGAATTCAGTACTTCGTTACCAGATACAAATTCAGCCACGACCAAGAGGGCAGAGCGGCAATTTTACTTGACGGTAAGGAAGTATTACGTGGAAATTATTATAATAAATTTTTTAAGTCAGATTTATTTCCACGTGACGAAAAGTATTCACACAGAATTAGGAACGAATATTCATATATGGACGAGGTTGCACTGGATTTAGGCTGTTTTGACCAACGATGCTTTTATTCGTCATTTGAAGAATTTGATAATCAAAGTATTGATGAAAGCTTAAAGAGTGATAATTTATTTGTCAGAATCTTTGCAATCCTCGACAGAAGAATCGGTAAACGCAGACTGCTGAAAATCAGAGAAGAAATAGAGAATGAGCCTGAAATAATTCAGTTTTTCTATAATGTAAGAGTTGAAGCAGAACACCTTTGAAAAGTAATGATTTAATGGAGTTTTATGGAAAAGAACAATATTAATTGCCCGTGCATAAGGATAAAATGCGAAAGATACGGTAATTGTGATGAATGCAGAGAACATCACAACAATAAAAAATCATTGATTTTTTGTAACAGAATTAAAAAGAAAGAGCGTAGAAAAGCCGACAGGCAGATAAAAAGAGACGAAAAATTTTAATATAAAGCTTTGTATATTATAAATTTAAGTTTAAATGATAAAACTGATAAATACTATTGACAAATGCAATAGTATGTGATATAATAATTTTCGTTGACTGATAAGACAAGGCGACATAGCCAAGCGGTAAGGCACGAGTCTGCAAAACTCTGATTCCCCAGTTCGATTCTGGGTGTCGCCTCCA
>CAMKNF010000151.1 GCA_946414115.1 uncultured Ruminococcus sp.
ACCCCGAGAAAACCAAACCTTTCCAAACAACACGCACTATTATAAATTCGGAGCGTAGCGACCATTAATTCCGCATTCCTAATTCCGCATTCCGCATTAAATTATTGTTTATCGTTACAAATGATTACCGCAAACAAGGTGAAGTTTAAATTAAAACAAAAAATAAAAAATAAAATTATTTTTTAGGAAATTGCATATATTTATGCAATTTTTTTCGTTTTTTCGCTGTAAGTGGAGGTGAAAAAATGATTATATACCAAATGAAAAAACCGATTGAGTGTTATGACACTGACTGCGTGGGAGTTACGGGCGACAACATCGCCTATACTCAGTACTTCTATATCAAAGGCGTGTCAGACAACTCAATCAGCTACACGCTTCACCTGCGTTTTGCAGACGGAAGCGTAAACTCTATTACGCCCGACAATGTAATTCCCGACGGCGAGGGTACGGAAATAAGATGGATTGTCAAGAAAAACGACATCTTTATGCACGGCTACTTTGAAGTGCAGATTGAGGGCAGAAACAAAATCGGACTTGTGTTTCAGACCGAAATAGTAAGGCTCTATGCCGACGAAAGTCTGCCCGTTGAGGACAGGGAGTACGCAAATCCCAATTCCGAAACTGTAAAGCTTCGTGATGAAGCTTATTCTGCGCTTGAAGAAATCAAAAAACAGCAAGCACAGATTGAGCAGAACGTAGAAAAGATAAAGCAGACCGACCTTGACAATAAAGCAGACAAGTCAACTACTCTTGCAGGCTACGGCATTACCGACGGTGAAAATATCGGGAATAAGGTTACGGATAAAAGCAAAATCACTGACGAGGACGCTAATTATCCGTCAATCGGCTATTTGCATGAATATTATTATGATTTCAGCGAGGTTGACGACGCTTTGTCCGGCAAGCTTGACAACACCGTAGGCTCTGTCACGACCGATAATATCGCAAGCAAGGCGGTTACAAATGAAAAAATTGCCAACGGTGCAATTACGGCTTTAAAGCTTGCAAATAATGCAGTATCAGGTAATAATATTGCACAATATCAGATTAGCGCAAACCATCTGCAAAGCGGAGCGGTTACAGCCGACAAGCTTGCCGATGAGGTCAAAACAATCATAAACAGTAAATACGACAGCTCAAATGTCGAAACAGGAAGCGGAACGCTTACTCCTTACACAACATCAGCTGACATTGTCAAGAGCGCTGATTTTACATACCAGCGAGTCGGCAGAGTAGTAACGGTAAACGTAAATATTGTTTTCAATGCAGGTGCAAACGCCGGAGTGAGATTTACAAATCTTCCTTATGTCTGTAAAAATACGGTTAATCCCAGAGGACTTTGCGTAAGCACCGCAAAAACAAATCGCATATGGGCAATTAATAGAAACGACACAATGCTAAATATTATATCAGAAGGCTCATCGGCAAGCTATACAGACGGTGAAACTTTAGCATTTACGCTATCGTATTTAGTATCATAAGGAGTGAAAATGTATGGAAATTAAAGAAAAAATAATTCTTGATATGCTGACAACCGACAGCGTGTCGGTTTTAAAACAGCAGTACATAACGGTTGACGGAACTGATATAAGGGTTGGCGAAAATGTCAGGAACGCATATATGAACACGCAGGCCGAACGTGAGCGGCTCAGGGCAAAATTGCCCGACGAATTTTATAACGCAGTAATTGCCGTATGGGGAAATGCTCCGACAGTTCCGGAACCGATTATCTGATACATGAAGGCTGACTGAAACTAACGTTCAGTCAGCCTGTTTTTACGGTTTTTCTCCTGTTAAAAATTCTATACTTCTCTCAATAGAATCCTTTGAGCTGCCCCATTCCTGCCCTTTGCTTCTGTAGTCAAACATTGAGCAGAAATGAGTTATGTCACCTTTAAGAGATTCAAGATAATTCTTGGTAAGTGCGGCTGTTTCGGCGTGGAAATCAGCAAGATACTTTGACGGCATACCGCCCTTACCGGTTGCTGTTTCCATTATAAAGGAGTAGTGCTTAAGGCATATAAACGGTTGTTCGTTGTAGAGCCTGCGAAACTCCTCTCCCTTTGCCCATTCAACAAAAATGGTAGCCATAAAATGACGCATATCCCACTCTATTCTGTCGCATACATAGCAGGAATTAAGCTCGGTTTTGATTCCCTCAAGCTGTTTTTTGTCGGGCTTGCCTTTGAGCTTTTTTGGCATAAAATTATCTATGATTTCCTGCAAGTGGCTTTCGAGAATCAATGCATTGGGCAGCTTTTGACCTTTTTCAAACATCTGCGAAAAATGACGGTGGCAAAAGCCCTTTTTGTTTGTTTCAATTCTTATGTTAGGCTCCATCATAGCGTCGCCTGTAACAAATTTCACGTACTGTTCCTCAAGCATTTTTTCCATTCTGCAAATCGGACAACCGTCTTTCGGCATAAAAATATCGTTAATCGGAATTGTACAAATTGTTTCTTTCATAATATTCCTCCGCTGTTTTTATTTTATTGTATCATAAAATGTCGGTTTGTGGTATAATTAATTTTCAGGGAGGCGTATATTTATGAATTGCGTTGAAATTGAAAACGGAGTAAGGGTTGAGGGAGTTTATGACCTTGACCTTGCACAGACGCTTGACTGCGGTCAGAGCTTTCGCTGGACAGAACACGAGGACGGTTCGTTTTCGGGTATTGCTTACGGAAAATATGTTACAGTAAAGCTGGAAAATAACACCTTATATATAGAAAATACAACTATAGAAGATTTTGAAAATATCTGGTACGATTATTTCGATTTGTCGCTTGATTACGGAAAGATAAGGGATAAAATCAGTAAAATTCACCCCGTGTTGTGCGAAGCGGCGAAATATGCACCGGGAATCAGAATTTTGCGGCAGGAACCGTATGAGGCGCTTTGTACTTTTATTATTTCGCAGAACAATAATATAAAGAGGATAAAGGGAATCGTTCAGCGGCTCTGTGAAAACTTCGGAGATAAAATAGACGGCGGATACGCTTTCCCGACAGCCGATAAAATGTCACGACTTTCACCTGACGACCTTGCGCCGTTGCGTGCAGGTTTTCGAAACCGCTACCTTATAGATGCGGCTAAGAAGGTTGCCTCGGGTGAGGTAAACCTTGAAAAATGCCGGAACTGCGATTATGACGAGGCAAGAGCTGAACTTATGAAGATTACGGGAGTGGGCGTAAAGGTTGCCGACTGTACGTTGCTGTTCGGGCTTCACAGAATTGAGGCATTTCCTGTTGATGTGTGGATGAAACGTGCCATGGAAAAGCTGTTCCCGGATATGAAACCCGAAGATTTCGGAGAATACGCCGGAATTGCACAGCAGTATATTTTCCACTACAGCCGAATGCATCCGGAGCTTTTTGACAGCTGAAAAACAATGTGTTTACATAATTGTTTTGTACTTTTTGTTTGCTATATTGAGCATTATATATAAGATTACGAACCGTTATTTGTCTATATCCAATAACGGTTTTGTTTATTTTTACCTAATTATAACTAAAAAAATTTACACAAAAAATTTAAGTTTTTATTTGTACCTTTTATGTGATTGTGGTATAATTATCTTGCTTAATAATGCATTTTAACAAAAAATGCATTTATTGTTTATTAATTAGAATAAAATCTTCGGATACTTATTAATTATTCAGGAGTAAACTGTCAGTGTAATCTGACAGAAAAAATAAAAAAGGAGTAATCAAAAATGAGAACAATCAAAAAGCAAATTTCTGTTCTGCTTGCGGTACTGATGGTTTTATCTTCAATTATGGCAGTATCATTCAGCGTAAGTGCGGCAGAAACTACAGGAGGCACAATCACAGTAAAATCTAATTTATGTGATTCAAAAACTTACAATTACACGGCAACCGATAAGCAGATTCAGGTTACGTACTATCTTCAGTGCAATAACAAGATTCTGAATATGCAGGGCGGAGTTTACTATGACAGCAGCGTACTCAAGGTTGCTGACACAAACACATTGGAAACAAGCATTCCTAAATTTACATCAGGTAGTTCTTTTGTGAACTTTGACCTTACCAACAAGGCTTTGTTCAATGCTACAAGTCTTCATCTCTATGATTTCACAAGCAAAGGAGTTTTCTTCACCGTTACTTTTGACATCATAGGCAGCGGCGATACAGAAGTAAATCTTGATGTTGATGTTATCACAGCTACAACTGCCAACTCATACACTGAACTTAAGGATGCAAGCGATATAGACCTTGTTTATTATGACAACATTATGGCAGATAAGTTTGCTTTTTCATCGTCTGCAAACGTAATTCCTGATGAAACTAAAGCTGTAAGCGTATTCGGTGATATTAACCTTGAACTTGCAGACAACGGAAGCGGAGTATATACAGGCGTTACAGCGCTTGAAGCAGGTACTTATACATTTAAGATTAACAATATGGGTACAACATATTGCAACGGCTCAACCTTTACGGATAAGACAAAAGGTTCGGCTTATAAGTCAGTATGGACAAGTGCAACAACACTCAAGGCATCAGGCGGTACATACACATTCAAGTATGACACAACAACAAATAAGCTGGCAATTGAGTACAAAGCTCCGTCGCTTGCTCAGATTTTCGGTGACATTAACCTTGATCTTGAAGCAACAAAGGATGCAAACATCTATTCAGCAGCAATTGAACTCGAAGCAGGAAAGTACAGCTTCAGAGTAATGAATCAGGATGTTCAGTACTGCTGCGGATACACTTTCAATGATAAAACAAGAGGTGCACAGTACAAATCAACATGGAAGAGTGCTTCAATCCTTAATGCAAAGGGCGGAAGTTACACATTCAGCTATGATATTGATACTAATAAGCTTACAATCGCATATGTCCCCGCAGGAGCAGAATGCGGAATTGTCGGTGACCTCACAATTACACTTGACAAGA
>CAMKNF010000152.1 GCA_946414115.1 uncultured Ruminococcus sp.
ATACTTGATGGTGACTGGAGTTCAGACGTGTGCTCTTCCGATCTTGAAAAGCATATTTGCTTCTTCATTGGCACCGTTAGCGATTGCAGTAGCAGTACCGCCCATTGAAAGCGCCTTTTTACACGCATTCAGGCACTTGAAGGTGTCATAGTCAGGCTCGAAAAAAGTAAGCTTTCCGATTTGTGAGAGGTTAAGCTCGCCTACGGGTGAAGGATACCTTTCGGGATATGTTACTGCGTACTGAATCGGTATTCTCATATCGGGTAGTCCGAGCTGTGCAATAACAGAGTTGTCGCTGTATTCAATCATTGAATGAATTATACTTTCACGGTGAACAACAACGTCTATATCATCACCCGAAACGTCAAAAAGCCTGCTTGCTTCTATAATTTCGAGTCCCTTGTTCATCATTGTAGCCGAATCTACTGTGATTTTTGCACCCATACTCCAGTTGGGATGATTGAGTGCCTGTTCAATGGTAACGCTTTTCAGTTCATCTGCTGTTTTACCGAAGAAAGGTCCGCCGGAAGCTGTAAGAATCAGCTTTTTAAGACACTTTGAATTCGGCATTCCCTGCAAGCACTGGAAAATTGCGGAGTGCTCACTATCAACAGGCAATAGCTTTACACCGTTGCTTTTAACTGCGTCTGTAACAAGCTTTCCGCCTGCAACAAGGGTTTCTTTATTTGCAAGGGCAATATCCTTTTTGGCGTTTGCCGCAGCAATTGTAGGCTTTAAGCCGACCATTCCGACTACGGAATTCAGCACAAGCTCTGCGCTTTCAACTGTTGCGGCAGCAGTGAGTCCGTCCATACCCGATAAAACAAGGGTATCTGTATCTTTTATATTATCTTTAAAAACTTTTGCCTTTGCTTCATCAAAAACAACTGCAAGTTGAGGTTGGTATTTTCTGACCTGTTCTTCAAGCAAGTCGATATTTGTTGAAGCAGTCAAGGCAACAACGTTCAGATTGAGCTTATCGACAACATCGAGAATCTGTGTTCCGATAGAGCCCGTTGATCCTAAAATAGAAATATTCTTAATCATTTTACACCATAGTTATGAAAGGAATGAAATGATTTACCACCACCAGAACGGGTGCAGTAAATATTATGCTGTCAAATCTGTCAAGCATTCCTCCGTGTCCGGGGAAAATTGAGCCGTAATCCTTAATTTTTAGACTTCTCTTGATTCGTGAAAAGCTTAGATCTCCGAGAATTGAAACCGGTGCTTCAATTAATCCGAGAAGAGCAAGCGCCCAGAAGTTAATTTTTGCATCGGGCATAACTAAAAGCTGAAAAATCAAGCCGATTAGCATAGCGGATATAAGGCAGAATACAACACCGCCGACAGCACCCTCAACAGTCTTTTTGGGGCTGATGTTGGGGCAAAGCTTATGTTTACCCATAGCCGCACCTATGAAAAATCCTCCTGCATCTGCCATCCAAGGAAGTGTAAACACTGTACAGAAAAAGAAAGTAACACCAATTCCCTTACTGCAAATAAGCGGCAATGCACTCATTCCGAAAGAAATAAGCATTGTTCCGAAAACTGCATATGCAAGGTCAATATATGACAGAACACTATGATTTATTATCAGTACTGCAAAGCTGAAAATCATAAATACAGTAAGCAAAATGTAGACATATTGCGTTGAAATAAGAATAGACAACAAAAACGCAAACAGCATACAAGGTATTGAAATCCAGAAATTCTTCAAAAGATTTTTTGCATTAAGGTATTCGCCTGACATAAAAGCAGAACCAAATCCAACAATTATCCCGATAATCGGATTCCAAAATTCGCCCGCAATTAATATACCAACGAGCAGGGTTATTCCGACAACCGCAGTAAGCAGTCTCGGTTTTAATGATTTCATCCTTATCAACTCTCTTTATGCCGATAACAATAAAAGCTATAATTATTTATTGTATATCAGTATTATACCCCGCCGTAACGTCTGTTTCTTTGGGAATATATTTTTATTGCTTCGTCTAAATCTGATGTTTCAAAATCAGGCCAAAGCTTGTTCATTATTACAAATTCCGTATATGCAGACTGCCAGAGCAGAAAATTTGATATTCTGTATTCTCCGCTCGGTCTGATAATCAAATCAGGGTCAGGCTGTCCGCTCGTGTACAAATAATCGGAAATAAGCTGTTCGTCAATATTTTCCGGCAAAACAGCACCGCTTTGTACATCTTTGCATATATTTTTTACGGCACGTACTATTTCATCACGACTGCCGTAATTCATTGCAATATTCAGCACCATTCCGTCACGGTCTTTTGAGCTTTCCTCGTTTTCAATCATAAGGTTGCGCAAATCCTCATCAAAAGGCGCTTTGTCACCTATAAACTTTACAACAATACTGTCGTCCTTGAAGTCGGCAAGAGCTTCCTCAAGATAGGATTTAAAAAGCTTCATAAGTGAGCGTACCTCGTCTTCGGGACGTTTCCAGTTCTCTGTAGAAAACGCATAGACAGTCAGGTACTTTATTCCTATGTCAGAACAGTATCGTGTGATTTTACGGAAGGTTTTAGCACCCGCAGAGTGACCTGCCTTGCGTGGAAGTCCTCGTTTCTTTGCCCATCTTCCGTTGCCGTCCATTATAATTCCGATATGGACGGGAAGTGCCGAGTCACTCAGCACTTCGGGTTTCTTTTTTCTGCCGAACCAAGCCATTTTACATCTCCAGAATTTCTTTCTGTTTGTCAGCGGAAAGCTTGTCGATATTCTTGATGTATTTATCGGTTAAATCCTGAGTTTTCTTTTCGCCCTGCTTTAAGTCGTCCTCTGTAAGCTCACCAGATTTTTTCATAGCTTTAAGCTTTTCAATTGTATCACGGCGAGCGTTTCTTACCTGAATTTTTGTTTCTTCGGCAATCTTCTGAACGTCCTTTACAATTTCCTTACGCCTGTCCTCTGTAAGGGGTGGGAAAATAAGTCTGATAACTTTACCGTCGTTCTGCGGATTGATGCCGATTTCTGAAGTTTGGATTGCCTTTTCAATCTGTCTTAAAACAGAAACATCCCATGGCTGAATTGTAAGTGTACGAGCTTCCGTTACAGAAACGGCTGCAAGCTGATTTACGGGAGTAGGTGCTCCGTAATAATCAACCTTAACCTTGTCAAGAACAGCAGGGTTTGCTCTGCCTGCTCTTATCTCGGAAAATTCCTTGCACATATGGTCAACTCTTCTGCCCATAGTTTCGTCTGCTTTTTTTAACTGCGCCTGCATATTTCAATGCCTCCTAAATAATTATTGTATTTTATAGTAATTTTAATCAATCTCTGCTGTTTACAAGTGTACCGATGTTCTCACCGCACACTGCTTTGAAAATATTGTCGGGATTTTCTATGCTGAAAACGAGAATCGGAATATTGTTGTCCTTGCAAAGTGAAGCGGCTGTGCTGTCCATTACTGCAAGGTCTTTGTTCAATACCTCGTGGAAGGATACGGTATCGTACTTAACGGCATCGGGATTTGTCTTTGGATCACTGTCATAGACGCCGTCAACCATTGTTGCCTTCATAATTACATCAGCCTCAATTTCAGCGGCACGCAGAGCTGCGGCTGTGTCTGTGCTGAAGAACGGGTTACCTGTTCCGCAGCCGAAAATAACTACTCTGCCCTTTTCAAGATGACGGATAGCTTTGTTTCTGATGTATGGCTCTGCTACCTGGCGCATATTGATTGCGGTCTGTACTCTTACGTCAACTCCGAGCTGTTCAAGAGCGTCGCAAACGCCGAGAGCGTTTATTGCTGTTGCAAGCATTCCCATATGGTCAGCTCTTGTTCTGTCCATTTCGCCCGAGCTTCTGCCACGCCAGAAGTTGCCACCGCCTACTACGATTGCTACTTCTACGCCTGCGTCAACGCATTTTTTTATAGGTTCGCAGAATTTAAGTACTGTATCAAAATCAATTCCGCTTTTCATTTCGCCTGCAAGCGATTCACCTGAAAGCTTTAATAAAATTCTCTTATATTTTGGTTGCATAATTAACACCCCATTGTAAATTATAGTTACTAATATAATACAATAAAATGCCTGTTTTGTAAAGGCAAAACAGGCATTAATTTATTGAATGATTAAATTGCAAGTAAACATCAAAGAAAAATATTAAAGCACCTTCGACAAAAAGTCTTTTAATCGCTGATTCTTCGGGTTTTCGAAAAATTCCTTCGGTTCTCCCTGTTCAACGATTACGCCGTCGTCAACAAAAACAACGCTTGTGCCGACCTCACGTGCAAAGCCCATTTCGTGGGTAACAACTACCATTGTCATCCCCTCTTTTGCAAGCTGCTTCATTACCTCAAGCACCTCTCCTACCATTTCGGGGTCGAGTGCGCTTGTCGGTTCATCAAAAAGCATTACATCAGGCTCCATACACAAAGCACGAACGATTGCAATTCTCTGTTTCTGACCGCCGGAAAGCTGTGAGGGATATGCAGTGGCTCTGTCGGCAAGTCCTACTCTTTCGAGCAGTTCCATAGCTCTCTTTTCAGCTTCTGCCTTACTTTTTTTGAGAAGCTTAATCGGCCCTAAAGTCAGGTTTTTCAAAACAGTCATATGCGGAAAAAGATTGAACTGCTGAAAAACCATACCCATTTTCTGTCTGTGAACATTTATATTTACAGACGGGTCGGTGATGTCGGTACCCTCAAAGTAAATTTTTCCGCCCGTAGGCTCTTCAAGTCTGTTAAGGCAACGCAGAAAAGTTGATTTACCCGAACCGGACGCACCGATTACAACAATTACGTCTCCCTTGTGAATTTCAGCGTTGATGCCTTTGAGAACATCA
>CAMKNF010000153.1 GCA_946414115.1 uncultured Ruminococcus sp.
GCGTCAATGCTGATTGACCTTGAAATAATTGATATGCTGATTGAGCGCAACGAGCTTTCGCTGTCGCTTTCTCCGGACGTAATTTCAACGTACTTTGACAAGGGTGCGTCGTCGCTGTTCAACCTCATTCAGTATGCGGAGAGGAACATTAAAAATCTTACGCAGAGCAGTAACAGCAGATAAGTTAAGTATATGCAATATGAATTTATAAGTTTTAACATAAATGTAGGGAACGGTCTTGACCGTTCCGAATACCCATAGGTTAGCTGTAGTCCAGCGGAACAGTCAAGACTGTTCCCTACACTGAAAAACTAAACGTTACCTATATATAAAAACAAATTCATCAATCCGCTTAAAACAAACAGAGCAGAGATGTCTTGCGACTTTCTCTGCTCTGATATTTTTCGGGGAAAATTAATGTTGTTCTAAAATTTCAGATTACTTGAAATATCTGTTGAGGAGACCTCTGAAGCCAGCGCCGTGTCTTGCCTCGTCCTTTGCCATCTCGTGAACTGTGTCGTGGATAGCGTCGAGGTTCTGTGCCTTTGCACGCTTTGCAAGGTCAAACTTACCTTCGCAAGCGCCTGTTTCAGCGTCTACACGCATTTCGAGGTTCTTCTTTGTGCTGTCTGTGATTACTTCGCCGAGAAGCTCTGCAAACTTTGCAGCGTGCTCTGCCTCTTCAAAAGCGTACTTTGTGAATGCTGCGGAAACCTCGGGATAGCCCTCTCTGTCAGCAACTCTTGCCATTGCAAGGTACATACCTACCTCACTGCACTCGCCTTCAAAGTTAGCTCTTAAATCCTTGAGAATGTCCTCGCTTACGCCCTGTGCAACACCTACTTCGTGAACTGTTGCAAAGCCTGCCTCTTCGTCCATAGCCTTGAATTTCTCGGCAGGAGCCTTACATACAGGACAAGCCTCGGGAGCTGTAGGACCTTCGTGAACATAACCGCATACTGTACAATACCATTTCATAATTATTTCTCCTTTGTAATAAAATATTAGTGTAGATTATTCTTTTTACACTCAGGACAGATTCCGTAGTAGAGGACGTACCTGCTTTCAACAGTAAAGCCCTTTTCGGAAAGTCTTGAAGTAAAATCGGAACTCATACTCTCGTCATCTACGTCAATCACCCTTCCGCAGCAGTTGCAGACAAAGTGCGAGTGAGGCTCAACACAGCCGTCGTAGCGTTCCTCGCCGTTGACGTTGCAGATGACACGCACCGTTCCCTCGTCCTTGAACAGCGCAATATTTCTGTACACCGTACCAAGGCTCAAATCGGGAATATCGGGTTTTAACCGGTCATAAACCCAACGAGCACCGGGGTGAGTGTCCGTTGTGCAAAGGACTTGATAAATAGCGTTGCGTTTTGAACTGAAATTACGTTTAGCCATAATTTTATCCTCGTCTTTGTGAAGTTTAAAATCAGTAATGATTATTGAGTTCATTTATAGATTACCATATGATTTTTATTTTATAATTACTTATTAGAATTATAAATAAATTTTTATAAAACTTTTATTTTTTATGAGGTGAGATTTTGTTCGGAAAATACATATTAAAACGCCTGTGCCTATTAATTATTGCTTTTACCACTGTATTCACTTTTTCTGCGTTGTTTTCGGGTGCAGACGGTAGAGATGATAAAAGCGCAAAAGAAGAGGTATTCCTGCCAATCATTATGTACCACTCAATTCTTAAAGATAAAAAGCTGCAGAATGACTATACCATCCCCCCCACGCTGTTTGAAAATGACTTGAAGTATCTCACTGACAACGGTTACACGACAGTTACGGTTGAGGACTTGATAAATTACGTTTACCACGGCAGGGATTTGCCCGATAGGTGCATTATGCTGACCTTTGACGACGGCTACTACAACAATTATTATTATGCCTATCCTTTACTTAAAAAATACAAGTGCAAAGCTGTTATTTCACCGATTGCCTCAATGACGGAAAAGTTTACACAGACTCAGGATATTTCTGTTACCTACGGTCACATCAGCGACAACGACATCAGGGAAATGGCAAACAGCGGTTACGTTGAAATTCAGAATCACTCCTACGATATGCACACGCTTACACCGAGAAAGGGTGTTTCAAAAAAGCGTGGTGAAAGTACCGAGGACTACAAGAATACCGTAACAAACGACATTACAAAGGCGCAGAATTATCTTGAAAATGTGACGGGCAAAAAGCCGAGCTGTTTTGTATATCCATTTGGGGCAAAGAGTGACGGTACAGAGGAAATTGTGCGTGAGTTGGGATTTGTCTGCACAATGACCTGTACAGAAGAGCCGAACGTCATTACAAGAGATAAGGAAAGCCTGTTTGAGCTGGGAAGATACAGACGTGACGGCAAGGAGAGTATGGAAAAACTGATGAAATCAATTCGGAATTCGTAATGCGGAATTCGGAATTGCATATAATCATATTTCAAATTTTGCTTTAATATATTTAAAAGGAAACCTATACAAACTACGGAGGTATTGCGATGACTGAAATGCCAAAGGCGAAAAAGCACACACTTATGCTCGACAACAGAGCAAAGCTTGTTATGACGGGTGTGGAGGACGTAAACGGCTTTAACGAGGAAACTGTTTCGGTAAAGACAAGTTGCGGTACTCTTATTATCAAGGGCGAAAAGCTGCATATCGACAAGCTTAATCTTGAAACAGGCGACGTTTCCATCGACGGCAAAATCAACGCTGTACAGTACATCGGAAGCGATATGTCACGCTCAAAGCTTTCAAGACTTTTCAGATAATGCAGGTGTTTTTGTGGAGCTAACTTTTGCACAACAATCAACGGCTTTTATGTTTTCGCTGTTGCTCGGACTTTCTCTGGGAGCGTTTTACGAGGCGATACGGTTCATTAGAATCTGCTTTAATCTCGAAAAAGCAGGAGTGATTATTTCGGACATTATTTTTATGCTTTGCTCATCAATTGCACTGTTTTTATTCTCGCTTGCATTTTTGCTCGGCTTTGTCAGAATTTATGTAATTTCAGGGTGTTTTCTTGGATTTTTGTTCTTCAAACTCACCGTCGGACGTTTTCTTGCAAAAGTCTACTGCCCTGTTATTTCTTTTTTCAAAAAAATATCACGAAAGATTCGCAAGAAAATCAAAAAATTTACAAAAAAGCTATTGAAAAATGGATACAACATATTGTATAATATCAGTAAGAAAATAAGAATATTGGGAAAAGTGCCGCAATCTGCGGCTGACGATATAAGGGTTATGGATAGCAATGAAAAAGAAAACAAATCGTTCAAGAAATTTTCAGGCAGTTCAAAATCCCGAAAACACAACAATAAAGGAAATAAAGCCTGAAAAGAAAAGAAAAAAACGTTACCTTCTGCTTTACCTTGCAATCATCGGTTTTGCGTTTTACGCAGTAATTACAATCATCAATCAGAATGTTCAGATTGCAGATAAAAAATCACAGCTTAAGGATTTGCAGCAGCAGATTAACGTTATCGAAATACAAACGCAGTATTTGCAGAAGGTTCAGGGCTACAAGGGCGACGAGCTTTCTGAATATATGGAAAAAATCGCTAAAGAGGAGCTTGGCTACATAAGTGAGGGCGAAAGAATTTTTATTAATGTAGCAGGCGACTGAATCTTTAATAATCAAAAATAAAAAGGGTAGAATATTTTTAAGGGGTAATAATTTTTTATGGGAATCGAAGTCGGAATGATTTTGGAAGGCAAAGTATCGGGAATAACAAAATTCGGAGCATTTGTTGATTTGCCCGATTCCAAAACGGGTATGGTACATATCTCGGAGGTTGCACCGACATTCATTAATGAAATCAGCGATTATGTTAAAATAGGACAAACCGTCAAGGTTAAGGTTTTAGCTTTGAACAACGGCAAAATCAGCCTGTCAATGAAGCAGGCTTTGCCCAAGGAACAGCAGAAAAAGCCGCAAAAGCAGAACAGGAGCAGACAGCCGTATAAGCCTGCTCCGCCCGTAACGTCACCGGGAAGCTACGAGTGGCAGAGTTCACAGAAAAGCTCTCCGTCATCGTTTGAAGATATGATGTCAAAATTCAAGCAGACAAGCGAGGATAAGATGTCTGACCTCAAGCGTGGCGGTGAAAGCCGTGGCTACAGCCGCAGAGGCAACGGCAACGGCAGAAAATAAAGACGTTCCCAAAAGGGAAAACAAAATTTAATACAGGGAGGCAAATTTATGAAGATTACCTACACAGCAAGAAAAGTAAACCTCAGAGATAATTTCAAAGAAAGAGCAGAGAAAAAACTGTTGAAATTTGAAAAGCTCTTTTCAGAGGATGCGGCTGTAAACGTAGTTGTCACCCTCGAAAAGAACCGTCAGACCGTTGAAATAACAATCAGAGATAACGGTATGGTATATCGTGCCGAGAGCACAATGGAAGAAATGAACGACGCTCTCGACAAGGTTGTTGACATACTTATGCGTCAGATTCGCAAGAACAAGACAAGGCTTGAAAAGAGAATCAAAACAGGAAGTATCGAAGATTTCGTTATGCAGAATTCCGAAGCTGACGAGGTTGAGGACGAGGACTACAAGGTTGTTCGTAAAAAGCAGGTTATTATTAAGCCAATCAGCGTTGACGAGGCTATTCTTGAAATGAATATGGTCAACCATAACTTCTTTATGTTTATCAATGCAGAAACCGACGAGGTTAATGTTGTTTATAAACGTGCCGACGGTAACTACGGCTTGCTTGAGCCTGCCGCCGACTAAACGACGATAATTAAAATTCAGAGGGTATCGGCAAAACCGGTACCCTTTTTAATGCGTAATT
>CAMKNF010000154.1 GCA_946414115.1 uncultured Ruminococcus sp.
GGAATAGAATAATGTCTTTGTTTGCTATTGCGGATTTACATCTTTCACTCGGCGAAGATAAGCCTATGGACATCTTCACAGGGTGGAACGATTACACGCAAAGACTCGAAAACAACTGGAAAAGCATTGTTACCGATGACGATACGGTTGTCATAGCAGGTGATATTTCCTGGGCAATGAAGCTTGAAGAAACCTATGTAGATTTTAAGTTTATCGACAATTTGCCCGGTAAAAAGATATTTTTAAAGGGAAATCACGACTATTGGTGGGGAACAAAGAGCAAAATTGACAAGTTTCTCGAACAAAACTCACTCAATTCAATTTCCATACTTTTCAATAACTCATATGAATGTGATGGATACGCAATATGCGGCACAAGAGGATGGTTCCTTGAAAACGACAAACCCGAAGATATTAAGGTGCTTAACCGTGAAGTAGGTCGATTGACGGCGTCAATTGAAAGTGCAATTAAAACAGGCAAGACACCCGTTGTGTTTCTTCATTATCCACCTGTTTTCGGCGGAATTGAGTGCAAAGAAATAGTCGATGTTCTTTTAAATTACAACATAAAAAAGTGCTATTACGGTCATATTCACGGTCAGCGTGGAATAAGGAGCGCTTTTGAGGGCGATTACAAGGGAATAGATTTAAAGCTGATTTCCTGTGATAAAGTTTCATTTATGCCCGTATTGGTTAGATAATTTATTCATTTTATCTATTGTAAAAAGCGAAATATTGTGATATAATCAAGTGATATTTATTTTAAACAAACAATTGGAGGAATTTTATAATGGCATTAAAGGAAAGCAAAAAGGCAGAACAGGCTAATACATACGAATTAGTTGTCAATGTTGACGGTGAAACATTTGAAAAAGCAATTAACGCTGTTTATAAAAGACAGGTTAAAAATATTTCCATTCAGGGATTCAGAAAGGGCAAAGCTCCCCGTAAGGTTGTAGAGAAAATGTATGGAAGCGAAGTTTTCTATGAGGACGCTATGCAGGATTGCTATCCCGAGGCTCTTTATGAGGCTGCAAAGGAAGCTGACGTTGAAATCGTTAAAGTTGAAAGTCTTGAAGCTGTAGAAGCAGACAAGGACGGTTTTACTTTTAAAGCAACAGTAGTTGTTAAGCCCGATATGGAAATTAACGATTACCTCGGAATCGAAGTAACAAAGAAGTCAACTGAAGTTACAGACGAGCTTGTTGACGAGGAAATTGAAAAGGTAAGAGACCGTAACTCAAGAATGGTTACAGTTGAAGACAGAGCAGCACAGGACGGCGATGTTGCAGTTATTGACTTTGAGGGATTTGTTGACGGCGAAGCTTTTGAGGGCGGAAAGGCTGAAAACTACAACTTAAAGCTCGGCTCAGGCAACTTCATCCCCGGTTTTGAGGAGCAGATTATCGGTCACAGCACAGACGAAGAGTTTACTATTACAGTAACATTCCCCGAAGACTATCAGGCTGAAGAGCTCAAGGGCAAGGAAGCAGAATTCAAGATTAAGCTTCACGAAATCAAGGCTAAAGAGCTTCCCGAGGTTGATGATGACTTCGTAAAGGATGTTTCAGAGAAAGAAACTCTTGATGAATATAAGGAAGAGCTTAAGGAAACTATTGCAGAGCGACTTACGGAAGAAGCTGATAAGGACGTTAACGACCAGATTGCAAACAAGCTTATGGAGCTTCTTGAGGGAGAAATTCCCGAGGCAATGTACGACAATCAGGCTTCAGAGATGGTAAGAGATTTTGAAATGCGTCTGCGTGCACAGGGTATGGATATGAACACCTATATGCAGTATATGGGTATGGACGTAAACGGTCTTAAGGGTATGTACAAGGAAGAGGCAGAAAAGAGAGTTAAATTAAGACTTGCTCTTGAAACTGTTGCAAAGAAAGAAAACATCGAAGTAACAGACGCTGACCTTGACGAAGAATATCAGAAGATGGCTGACGCTTACAAGATGGAAATTGACAAGGTTAAGGCTGCAGTTCCTGCTGACTCACTCACAGAAGATGTTAAGGTTGAGAAGGCTCTTAAGCTTGTTAAGGATAAAGCAGTAATCAAGTAATTGTATATATTTAATATTTTTGTTAATTATTAATTAAGAAAGGTTATGATTTTAAATGGCATTGGTACCATATGTAGTAGAACAGACCAACAGAGGTGAACGTTCCTACGATATTTATTCACGTCTTTTAAATGACAGAATAATTATGTTAAATGAAGAAGTAAACAGTGCCAGCGCAAGCGTTGTTGTTGCACAGCTTCTTTATCTTGAAAGTCAGGACCCGACAAAGGACATCAGCCTTTACATCAACAGTCCCGGCGGAAGTGTAACTGACGGATTTGCAATTTTTGATACAATGAACTACATCAAATGTGATGTTTCCACAATTTGTATGGGTATGGCTGCAAGTATGGGTGCATTCCTTCTCGCCGCAGGAGCAAAGGGCAAACGTCTTGCACTTCCAAACAGTGACATTATGATTCACCAGCCTTCAGGCGGTGCACAGGGTCAGGCAACAGATATGGAAATTCATACAAGACATATTCTTGATATGAAACAGCGCTTGAATCAGATTCTTGCCGATAACACAGGTCAGCCTATTGATGTTATTGCAAGAGATACAAATCGTGACAACTTTATGACTGCACAGCAGGCTCTCGAATACGGTCTTATTGACAAGGTTATTGAAAAAAGATAAGGTGAGGATTGGCTGATGGCTAATAAAAACAACGATAAGGATATTTACTGTTCATTTTGCGGAAAGCCGCAGGATATGGTCGGACGTTTGATTGCAGGCAACGGCGTTTATATCTGCGACAGATGCGTTGAACTTTGTATGAATATTCTTGAGGAGTCAGGCGAGCTTGAAAGGGAGATTGAATCCAAAAATCACCCAACTGCACCCGAGCCTGCAACTTCAATCGCAGAGCTTTTAAAGCCTAAAGAAATCAAAGCTATTCTTGATGAATATGTAATCGGTCAGGATCTGGCAAAGGTTACTTTGAGTGTAGCTGTATATAATCACTATAAGCGTTCTTTTTCACAGGACGACAGCGTTGAGTTCGCAAAGAGCAATGTTTTGCTTTTAGGTCCTACCGGCGTAGGAAAAACCTTACTTGCGCAGACCCTTGCAAAAGCGCTTGATGTACCTTTTGCAATTGCAGACGCTACTACGCTTACAGAAGCAGGCTATGTGGGCGAGGATGTAGAAAATATCCTTTTAAAGCTTATTCAGGCTGCCGACTTTGACATAGAAAAAGCAGAGCGTGGAATAATCTATATTGACGAGATTGACAAGATTGCAAGAAAATCCGAGAATCCGTCAATAACACGTGATGTTAGCGGTGAGGGCGTTCAGCAGGCTCTTCTTAAAATAGTTGAGGGAACTGTTGCAAACGTACCGCCACAGGGCGGCAGGAAGCATCCCCAGCAGGAATTTTTGCAGATTGACACAAAGAACATTCTCTTTATCTGCGGCGGAGCATTTGACGGACTTGAAAAGATAGTTGAAAAGCGCAAGGGATCATCTGTAATCGGTTTTGAGTCACTTGTTCAGTCCAAAAAGGAGCTTGACGAAACCGACTGGATGAAAGAGGTTACAGCTCATGACCTTGTAAAATACGGAATAATCCCCGAACTTATCGGCAGACTTCCCGTAATTACAGCTTTGAGCGGTCTTGACACCGATGCGCTTGTAAAAATTCTCACCGTGCCGAAAAATTCTATTGTTGCTCAATATAAAAAGTTATTTGAGCTTGACGATGTAGAGCTTTACTTTGAAGAAGACGCTCTTAAAGCAATTGCACAGAAAGCGCAGGAGCAGCACACCGGCGCAAGAGGTTTGCGTGGAATTATCGAGGGGATTCTTACCGACCTTATGTTTGAAACCCCGTCAGACAGCACTATTGAAAAAATTATAATTACAAAAGATGTTGTTACAGATAATGCACAGCCTCAGATTACAAGAAGAAAAGATAAACCGTCGGTCAATTTGAATAATTTATCAAAAAAAGATGCAATGAAGCGTCCTAAACGCAACACAGCGTCTTGATAATGTGAATTATAGCTGTATTGCCAAACAATACAGCTATTACTTATTTATGGAGTGACACCTCTGAAAGGAAATAAAATGGATTTTGATATGAATGAAAATTTAATCGTACCCGTTCTTCCGCTTCGGGGTTTGGTTGTGTTTCCAAAATCGTTAATACACTTTGATGTCGGAAGAAAAAAGAGTATCACCGCAATTAACAAGGCGATGAAAAAAGATCAGCTCATTTTCCTTACAACTCAAAGAGATGCAGTTGAAAATGAGCCGACAATTATAGATTTATATAGCACAGGCGTAATCGCCAAAATAGTTCAGGTGCTTAAACAGCCTGAAAATACTACGAGAATTGTTATTGAAGGTCAATGCAGGGCAAAAATCGTTACCCCCGTATTTGATGAAAAGTGCCTTATGGCTGAAATCAAGCCTGTTGAGGACGAGCCTTTTCAAATGACTGCACGTGATTCTGCACTAATGAGAACCGTCAAAAAGGAATTTGAAAAGTATATGGAGGTATCTCCAAAAATGCCTCCCGATATTATCTTCAAGGTTGCACTTTGCAAATATCCCGGCGAGCTTGCAGATTTTATCACTTCAAATCTTATTCTCGATTATCATACAAAGCAGTCTATTCTTGAAATTCTACCTGAAACTCGCCGACTTGAGGAAGTTTTAGATATTCTTGTG
>CAMKNF010000155.1 GCA_946414115.1 uncultured Ruminococcus sp.
CGAGATACTTGATGGTGACTGGAGTTCAGACGTGTGCTCTTCCGATCTTGCCCTTCCTTCCCGACGGTACTCCGCTTGACATCGTGCTCAACCCCTTGGGCGTACCTTCACGTATGAACATCGGTCAGGTGCTCGAGGTTCACCTCGGCTATGCGGCAAAGGCACTCGGCTGGAAGATTATGACTCCCGTATTTGACGGCGCACACGAGCAGGACATTTTTACTGCTCTTAAAGACGCAGGCTATAGCGAGGACGGAAAGACATGGCTTATCGACGGACGTACAGGCGAACGCTTTGACAACCCCGTAACGGTAGGTTATATGTACTACCTCAAGCTGCATCACCTCGTTGACGAAAAAATCCACGCAAGAAGCACAGGTCCTTACTCCCTCGTTACACAGCAGCCTCTGGGCGGTAAAGCGCAGTTCGGCGGTCAGCGTTTCGGTGAGATGGAAGTTTGGGCGCTTGAGGCTTACGGCGCAGCTTATACACTTCAGGAAATTCTTACCGTTAAGTCGGACGACGTTGTAGGACGTGTAAAGACCTACGAGGCTATCGTAAAGGGACAGAATATTCCTGCTCCGGGTATTCCCGAATCATTCCGAGTTCTTATCAAGGAGCTTCAGTCGCTTGCTCTTGACGTTCGTGTTCTTGACGAAAGCGGCGAAGAGATTGACATCAAGCAGAAGTTTGACGAGGACGAGGATCTTGCAGAGGCAACAGCACCGTCAGAATTTGACGAAGAAAACGTTATGACCTCAATGGACGGCTACACGCTTGACGAGGGTGGCGAAGAAGGCAATATGTTTGACGATTCACTTGCCGATGAAGAAGCCGACGACGATTTCTTTGATTTTGACGATTTTGGCAACGATGAAATGTAAGGAGGAAGTACAATGATAGATAATAATGTTTTTGACTCAATAAAAATCGGACTTGCTTCCCCTGATCAGATAAGAGCGTGGTCTTACGGCGAGGTTAAAAAGCCCGAAACCATCAACTACCGCACACTTAAGCCCGAGCGTGACGGCTTGTTCTGCGAGCGTATTTTCGGACCTACAAAGGACTGGGAGTGCCACTGCGGAAAGTACAAGAGAATCCGTTTCAAGGGCAAAATCTGTGACCGTTGCGGTGTTGAAGTAACACGTGCAAAGGTAAGACGTGAGCGTATGGGTCACATTGAGCTTGCCGCTCCCGTTTCACACATCTGGTATTTCAAGGGTATTCCCTCAAGAATTGCCCTTATGCTTGATATTTCTCCTAAGGCGCTTGAAAATGTACTTTATTTCTCACAGTACATTGTAACCGATCCCGGCGACTGCCGTGACCTTGCAAAGCTCCAGTGCCTTTCGGAAACAGAATATAACGATATGCGTGAAAAGTACGAGGACGATTTCGAGGCAGGAATGGGCGCAGAGTCCATTAAAAAGCTTCTTGAGGAAATCGACCTTGACGCACTTTCCGCACAACTTAAGGAGGAGCTTGAAACAGCTTCGGGACAGAAAAGAGTTCGCCTCTTAAAGCGTCTTGACGTTGTAGAAAGCTTCAGATTGTCGGGCAACCGTCCCGAGTGGATGATTCTTGACGTTGTTCCGGTAATTCCGCCGGACATCCGTCCTATGGTTCAGCTCGACGGCGGACGTTTTGCAACCTCCGACTTAAACGACCTCTATCGCCGTGTTATCAACAGAAACAACAGACTTCAGAAGCTCCTCGAGCTTAATGCGCCTGAAATCATCATCCGCAACGAGAAGAGAATGCTGCAGGAATCTGTTGACGCACTTATCGACAACGGCAGAAGAGGCAGACCTGTAACAGGCCCCAACAACCGTGCACTCAAGTCACTTTCCGATATGCTTAAGGGTAAGCAGGGACGTTTCCGTCAGAACCTTCTCGGTAAGCGTGTTGACTACTCGGGACGTTCGGTTATCGTTGTAGGTCCTGAACTCAAAATGTACCAGTGCGGTCTTCCAAAGGAGATGGCACTTGAGCTGTTCAAGCCGTTTGTTATGAAACGCCTTGTTGAAACAAAGGCTGAACAGAATATTAAATCAGCAAGAAAAGCAGTTGAACGTGCAAAGGACAACGTATGGGACGCTCTTGAGGTTGTAATCAAGGGACACCCCGTACTCCTCAACCGTGCGCCTACACTTCACCGTCTGGGTATTCAGGCATTCGAGCCTGTACTCGTTGAAGGTCGTGCGCTCAAGCTTCATCCGCTCGTATGTACGGCTTACAACGCTGACTTCGACGGCGACCAGATGGCTGTTCACGTTCCGCTTTCGGCTGAAGCACAGGCAGAGGCAAGATTCCTTATGCTTGCCGCTAACAACCTGCTTAAGCCCTCTGACGGTCAGCCTGTTGCCGTTCCTACACAGGATATGATTCTCGGTTCTTACTATCTTACGCTTGATAAGGACGGAGAAGCAGGCGAAGGCAAGGTGTTCCGTGACATTGACGAGGTTATGATGGCTTACCAGACCGGCGTAATCCAGCTCCACTCCAAAATCAAGGTAAGACGTGAGATGGAAATTGACGGCAAAATTGAGTCTGCCCTTGTTGATACCACCATTGGTAAGATTATCTTCAACAACCCGATTCCGCAGGATTTAGGCTTTGTTGACCGTTCAATCCCCGAAAATAAATTCAAGTTTGAGGTTGACTTCCTTGTAGGCAAGTCAGGACTTAAAAAGATTATTGACAAATGTATTAAGATTCACGGCACGGCAAAGACAAGTCAGGTGCTTGACGAAATAAAGGCACAGGGCTATAAGTACTCAACAAAGGGTGCTATCACCGTTGCAGTATGTGACGCCGTAATTCCTCCGCAGAAGAAGGAAATTATTGCTAAAGCCGAGGAAGAAGTAGACGTAATCCGTGATGAATATATGATGGGTCTTCGTTCCAACGAGGAGCGTTACGATGAAATTCTCCGCATCTGGGAGAAGGCTACAAACGACGTAACCGACGCACTTCAGAAGAACCTTGACCGCTACAACCCGATCTTTATGATGGCTGACTCCGGTGCCCGTGGTAGTATGAGCCAGATTCGTCAGCTCGCAGGTATGCGTGGTCTTATCGCCAACACATCGGGTAAAACAATCGAAATTCCGATTCGTGCTAACTACCGTGAAGGTCTTAACATTCTCGAATACTTTATTTCATCTCGTGGTGCTCGTAAAGGTCTTGCCGATACAGCGCTCCGTACAGCCGACTCAGGTTACCTCACACGTCGTCTTGTTGACGTTTCGCAGGAGGTTATCATTCGTGAGGAGGACTGCGGAACTACAGAGGGACTTGAAATTTTCGACATCAAGGCAGGCGAGTCAAACGTAATTGAAGGACTCCACGAGCGTCTTATCGGACGTTATCTGCTTGATGACTTCTGCGACTCAAACGGCAACGTGCTTGTTTCAAAGGACGTTATGATGGGTGACAAGGAAGCTGACATCATCGTAAATTCAGGTGTTGAAAGCATCAAAATCCGTTCCGTACTTTCTTGTCGTGCAAAACACGGTGCTTGCAGAAAGTGCTACGGCTCCAACCTTGCTAACCGTCAGCCGGTTACTGTCGGTGAGGCTGTCGGTATTATCGCAGCCCAGTCAATCGGTGAGCCGGGTACACAGCTTACAATGAGAACGTTCCACACCGGCGGTGTTGCATCTGCCGAAGATATTACGCAGGGTCTTCCGAGAGTAGAAGAGCTTTTCGAAGCACGTAAGCCGAAGAGCCTTGCAATCATCAGTGAAATCGACGGTGAGGTTCGTTTTGAGGAAATCAAGAACGCTCGTCACGCAGTAATCTACAACAAGGAAACGAGTGACGAGAGAGCATATCTTATCCCGTTCGGTTTCCGTGTAAAGGTGCAGGAAGGACAGCAGATTAAGAAGGGTGACAAAATCACCGACGGTGCTGTTAATCCGCACGATATTCTCGCCATTCTCGGACCCGAGGCTGTAATGAACTACCTCATCAGCGAGGTTCAGAGTACCTACCGCTTACAGGGTGTTGAAATCAACGATAAGCACATTGAGGTTATTGTTCGCCAGATGATGCGCAAGGTAAGAGTTGACGACGCAGGCGATACCAAGCTTATGTCAGGTCAGACCTACGACAAGAACGAGGTGCTTGCCGAGAACGAGGAAATCAAAAAGCGCATTGCCGCAGGCGAAGAAGGACTCAGAGAGGCAAGCTTTACCCAGCTCCTGCTTGGTATTACAAAGGCTGCTCTTGCAACTGACAGCTTCCTTTCAGCCGCATCGTTCCAGGAAACAACAAGAGTTCTCACCGACGCTGCAATCAAGGGCAAGGTTGACCCGCTTGTTGGTCTTAAGGAGAACGTATGTATCGGTAAGCTTATCCCTGCCGGTACAGGTATGAGAAGATACGCTAACGTTGAGCTTGAAAGCAACGCTCCCGTTGCCGCTCCTGTTGAAAGCGAAGTTGAATCGCCCGCAGAAGTGCTTGAAGCTCCGTCAGTTGACGAAGAAGCTCCTGCTTTTGCAGAGGAATAATTTTAGATTTAAAGGCACATCGGAAGGTGTGCCTTTTGTTTATTTTTAAAGTAGTAATGATAAACGATAATTTAATGCGGAATTAGGAATTGCGGTCGAGTGGATAGGTTCAAATAATTCAAAAGCTTGGTGCCCGAATTAATTTATATGCGGCGTTGCCGCAGATGTGAATTTTTTTGTATTTTTCATTAATGTAGGGAACG
>CAMKNF010000156.1 GCA_946414115.1 uncultured Ruminococcus sp.
TTCGGCATTCGCAAGCTCCCTCGCTTTGACGTTCCGAACAATGAAGACCACCTTGAATATTTCAGAAGAAATTGCTATAAAGGGTTGTATAAGCACTACGGCGAAAATCCCGACCAAAGCCTTATAGACAGACTGGAATATGAAATAAGCACTGTGGCAAAAATGGGATTTGTCGATTATTATTTAATCGTCAACGACTTTGTTCAGTATGCAAAGTCAAACGGTATTCCCGTAGGCCCCGGAAGAGGCTCGGGTGCAGGCTCGCTTTGTGCTTATTGTATCGGAATTACTGCAATTGACCCGATAAAATACAACCTGCTTTTTGAACGATTTTTAAACCCCGAGCGTGTCAGTATGCCTGACTTTGATATTGACTTCTGCAAGGAACGCAGGGGAGAGGTAATAGACTACGTTGTACGCAAGTACGGTGAGGATCACGTTGCCCAGATTATCTCTTTCGGTACAATGGCGGCAAGGGGTGCAATTCGCGACGTGGGCAGAGCACTTGCAATTCCGTATGCATCGGTTGACGTTATTGCAAAGCTTGTTCCTATGGAGCTTAACATAACAATCGAAAAGGCGCTCAAAATCAGCTCCGAGCTTAATAAGCGCTACAACGAGGACGAACAGACAAAAAATCTTCTTGATATTGCAATGAGCATTGAGGGAATGCCTCGTCACGCCACAATGCACGCCGCAGGCGTAGTAATCACCGACAAGCCTGTTTCCGACTATGTTCCGCTTTCAAAAAATGACGATAACGTTGTTACACAGTTTACAATGACGACACTTGAAGAGTTGGGACTGCTCAAGATGGATTTTCTCGGACTGCGTAACCTTACGGTAATCGACGATGCCGAAAAGCTTATAAAGCACAATCATCCCGAATACAATCCCGAAGATGTCAGGGAAGATGATGAAAATGTATTTAAGATGATTTCAAAGGGCTATACCGAGGGCGTGTTCCAGTTTGAAAGTCAGGGTATGCGTAATGTGCTTACACAGCTGAAACCCGACAGCGTTGAGGACTTAATTGCCGTACTTTCGCTTTACCGCCCCGGTCCTATGGACAGCATTCCAACCTACATTGACTGCCGACACAA
Source organism: uncultured Ruminococcus sp. (assembly GCA_946414115.1). Taxonomy (GTDB): domain Bacteria; phylum Bacillota; class Clostridia; order Oscillospirales; family Acutalibacteraceae; genus Ruminococcoides. Next base: position 1,104 of record CAMKNF010000156.1, read on the forward strand.
CCCGTCGCATATCCGCTATAAGCACCCTATGCTCAAAGAAATACTTGAGGTTACCTACGGTTGTATTGTCTATCAGGAGCAGGTAATGCAGATTTTTCGTACACTCGCAGGCTACAGCCTCGGACGAGCTGACATTGTACGCCGTGCAATGAGCAAGAAAAAACACGCCGTAATGGAAAAGGAAAGAAACATTTTCATTCACGGACTCACCGATGAAAACGGAAATATTATAGTAGACGGTTGTATAAGGCGAGGGATTGACGAGAAAACTGCAAATTCCATTTATGATGAAATGGAAAGCTTCGCTTCATACGCTTTCAATAAATCCCACGCAGCGGCATACGCCTCCATATCCTACAAAACAGCGTGGCTCAAATGCTACTATCCACGTGAGTATATGGCGGCTCTGCTTTCGAGCGTGCTTGATAATCAGAACAAAATGGCAATCTATATCGGTGAATGTCAGCGGCTCGGAATCAAGGTTCTTCCTCCCGATGTCAACGAAAGCTATCACGGCTTTTCGGCAATCGGCGGCAATATCCGCTACGGATTGCTTGCAATCAAAAACCTCGGAAGGCAGTTTATTGATGAAATAATTACCGAAAGAAGGTATAAGCCTTACAGTTCATTTTATGATTTCTGTAAACGGCTCTACGGCAGAAGTATGAACAGCCGTGCAATAGAAAGCCTTATAAAATGCGGAGCTTTTGATACTCTCGGTGCTAACCGCCGTCAGCTCCTTGCGGTAAGCAAAACCGTTCTTGATGACTTGGATTACGAGTCAAAGCACAATATGGGCGGTCAGATTTCATTTTTTGATTTGGGCGGAGAGGCTCATAAAACTTCGTCCGAGCCGCAAATCCCCAATATGGAGGAATTTCCGAAAAACGAGCTTCTTCATATGGAAAATGAAATTGCAGGAATGTATTTAAGCGGTCACCCTATGGACGACTATACCGAATTTTCACGTATAATAAAGGCTGACCGAACAGGCGAAATTATTTCAAATGAATCCGGACTTTATTTTGACGGTAAAAAGGTATCGCTTGTCTGTATTGTTTCAAAGGTCAAAACACAGCTTACAAAGAACAACAAGATGATGGCTTTTGTGAATATTGAGGACAGATACGGCTCAATGGAGGCTGTTGTTTTCCCGAACGTTTACGAAAAGTACGCATTGTATTTAAGTGACGGCAACGCAATTTTAATTAGAGGAACTCTCAACTTTAAAGAAAATGAAGAGCCGAAGCTAATTTGTGATTCAATCGAAAAAGCTCGCTCAAATGAAGAATGTAAAAATAACAGTTTTGCAGTTAATGCAGTAAATAAAGAACGGAATAATTTTCAGAAACCTATCAATGCAAATCCGTCTGCGTTATATCTTCGAATTGATGATTTAAACACAGAGCTTTATAATAAAGCAAAGCGTGTGCTTGACATATTTGAAGGCTCTACGCCTGTTATTTTCTATCTTACAAACTCGGGAAGAAAGGTAAAAGCACCCTCGTCAATGTGGGTTACTCTTAACGATGTAATGATAAAAGAGCTCAAATTCCAGCTTGGAGATAAAAATGTAGCAGCAAAATAGACAAAAAGTGTTATTACAAATTATTTACATTTAATGAATATTAGCAAAGCTATTGAAAAGCTGTGCAATATGTTGTATAATACTATTTGTAAATTCACTTTAGCACATAAAAGCATAAAAGTGTAAAAGCGTTTAGGAGGAAAATTTATGAAAAAGTCTAAAAAGGTATTAGCTGTTTTACTTGCAGCTCTTACAATGTCATTTGCACTCGTCGGCTGCGGCGGTTCATCAAGCTCGTCAGAAGCTTCAGGCAGTTCAAACAAGGCTGACGAGGGTAAGGTTTACAACATCGGTATCTGTCAGCTCGTTCAGCACGACGCTCTTGATGCGGCAACAAAGGGCTTTAAGGATAAGCTCACCGAGTTGCTTGGCGAAGACAAGGTTAAATTTGATGAGAAAAATGCAGCAGGCGATTCTGCTACCTGCTCAACAATTTGCAACCAGTTTGTTACAAGCAAGGTTGACTTGATTCTTGCAAATGCAACTCCCGCTCTTCAGGCAGCTATGTCGTCTACAAAGGACATTCCGATTCTCGGAACATCAGTTACTGACTATGCAACAGCTCTTAACATCAAGGATTGGAAGGGCACAACAGGTGCTAACATTTCCGGTACATCTGACCTTGCTCCCCTTGACGGACAGGCTGCAATGCTCAAGGAGCTTTTCCCTGATGCTAAAAAGGTTGGTATTGTTTACTGCTCAAGCGAGCCTAACTCAATTTATCAGTCAGACACAATCACTGAGTACCTTAAGAAAGACGGCTATGAAGTAAATACATACACATTCTCTGACTCAAACGATGTTACTTCCGTAACAACAACTGCTTGCAGTGAAAGCGATGTTCTCTACATTCCTACTGATAACACAGCAGCTTCCTGCACAAAGGCAATCAATAACGTAGCACTTGAGAAGAAAATCCCGATTGTTGCAGGCGAAGAAGGTATCTGCGCAGGCTGCGGCGTTGCAACACTTTCAATCAGCTACTATGACCTTGGTCAGAAAACAGGCGAAATGGCTTATGATATTCTTGTAAACGGTAAAGACATCAGCACAATGGAAATTCAGAGTGCTCCTAAATTTACAAAGAAGTACAACGAAGAAATCTGTAAAACTCTCGGCATTAAAGTGCCTGACGATTATGAGGCAATCAAGGCTGAATAATTTATAATTCCTTATTAATTTTTCGGGGACTATCTCAAAGCATAAGCTTGCTTTGAGACAGCCCCTTGATTGCGTTAATTGAGGTTATAATAATTTTACTGAAATAAAAAATAAAGGATAATACTTGTGGAATCTATACTTTCTTATTTTGCATCATTAAATCCGATGAATCTTCTCGGAAGTATGCCCGGTGCTATTGCCCAGGGAATAATCTGGGGAATAATGGCTCTCGGTGTTTACATAACATTCAGAATACTCGACATAGCCGATTTGACAGTCGACGGTTCATTTACAACAGGCGGTGCAGTAACCGTAATGCTTAAAATTGCAGGATTTCCTATGTGGTCGTGCCTGCTTATAGCGGTTCTTGCAGGTCTTGCCGCAGGTGCTGTAACGGGACTTCTGCATACAAAGCTCGGTATACCCGCAATTCTTTCAGGTATACTTACACAGCTTGCATTATATTCCATTAACTTAAGAATAATGGGTATGTCTGCAAACAAGTCTTTTAACTTCGGCGAAACAGATTTGTATGTATCCCTCGGTAATGTTTCTATGGCTATATTAGTTACTGCAATTTTTGCAATTGCAATTATTTTGTTGCTCTACTGGTATTTCGGAACAGAACAAGGCTCTGCACTGCGTGCAACAGGCAGTAATCATTCAATGAGCAGTGCGCAGGGAATTAACATCAATAATATGAAAATAATCGGTCTTGCACTTTCAAACGCCCTTGTTGCTCTTTCGGGCGGACTTATGTCACAGTTCCAGGGCTATGTTGACATCAATATGGGCAGAGGTGCAATCGTAATCGGTCTTGCGGCTGTAATTAT
>CAMKNF010000157.1 GCA_946414115.1 uncultured Ruminococcus sp.
TGAAATAATGTTGCCGACCTCTTTCGGAAGTATCATAAACACAACCGAGCCTATAAGACTTTCAATCAGAACTGCGGCAAGCTGTGTGTTTTGACCGAACGCAAGGCTCATAATTCCGTTTGAAATCAGAAACGCTATTGCACAGCCGAGCTTGCCCACAGGAGCAAACATTCCGGCAATAAGTCCGCCGAAGGCAAATCCGCTGCACACAAAGCCCTGTGCTCTGCTTGCAATGCTGAAAACTGCACCGGTCGCAATTCCACAGACTGCGCCGCCGTTTACTCCGCCGTATCTTGCACAGAGCAGAACGGCTGTTATGGCAATTATTCTGCCGAGTGAAATATTCTCAAAGGTCAGGCTTCCGAACGCAAGAATCAGCACACAGCCTGTCATAACAAGGCTTGCGGTTTCCTGTCTGGTGTAGGCGGATATTCCTCTCTTTTCGTCTGCAAGCTGTACCGAAACACTTATAAAATAAGCCGCCGCACCCGAAAGCACAGCCTCGATAAAGCAGTCTGCAAAGGAAGAAAGCGTGCTTGTACTTGCAAACAAAAGCGCAATTCCCGTTGCAAGCGTTGGAAGAAAGGCGGCAAGAGGAGCAAACAGCCTGCTCTTACTCACCTTTTCAATATCGCCCATTAGCCAGCGCAGTGCACCGATTGCCACTATGACGGCTATGTATCTGAAGCTATCTGTCGGTTTCAGCAAAATATAGCCGAATGCCGTTCCGACAAGCGATGAAAAGAGATATTTTTTCGGAACTGCCGCCGCATATGACGCTCCGAACGGTGCAAGAGTACCAAGCAGAGTTCCCCTTGAAACAAGGAGTCCGCATAACAGGTAAATGAAATTCACAGCGCCGTTTCTTACAAAATCGTTGCGGTTGTCGCTTGTTTTTCTTTTTAAGGCTTTTGTGCTTTCCATAATATTCTACGTCCTTTTACCGAAAATCAGTTGATTTGTTATTGCAAGTTTATTATATGATAAAGGTTGCAATCGTTTTGTCATTATGTGAATGAGCGTTTTTATATTCTTTTGTAGAAAATTCAAAAACAGGATTTATAACCCGCCCTAAAAGTCAGTTTAAAAAAAATAAAGCCGACAAGCACAGCTTTATTAAACATATTGTATATTATGAAATTTTGATTTATAATTATGGAATAAACACAGCTTTGAAAGGAATATATTTATGATTATAATGTCGATTGACCTCGGCAAAGCCAGAACAGGCATTGCAGTGTGCGATAAAACGGAATTTTTAGCATCTCCCTATACGGTTATTTTTGAGAAGTCTCCCCAAAGGCTTATGGAAAAAGCGGTACAGGCTGTCAAAGATACTAAGGCAGAATTAGTTGTTGTGGGACTGCCGAAGAATATGGACGGCAGTGAGGGTGAAAGCGCACAGAACGCAAGAGCATTTGCAAAGGAGCTTGAAGAAATAACGGGCATAAAAACCGTAATGCAGGACGAGAGAGGTACAACGATTACGGCGCACAACTTTTTAAACACGACAAATACAAGAGGCAAAAAGCGGAAGAATGTTGTAGACGAGGTTGCGGCAACGATTATTTTGCAGGACTTTCTTGATTCGAGGAAACCATAATTTAATGCGGAATTCGGAATGCGTAATTAATGGTCGCTACGCTCCGAATTTATAATATTGCGTGATGTATGGAAAAGTTTGTTTGCTGATTTTATGTTTATATATCGGTAACGTTTTGAATAATATGATATACGATTGTTGTCATATTGTGTTTGCGTTGTCGTTTGAAAGTATGACAGTTTATTTCTATACATTATATAAATTGAAAAAATAAAAAAATAAAAAGAGTATTATATTTTTTTATTTTTCTTCTCAATATTGTTTATGTAAAAAACTTTCATACTGTCATCATTTAATAATATATGACATTAAGATGACAATAAATAGAAATAACTCTGATAAACGCCAAACAGGGGCGAATATTTCCGTCCCTTACGGAAATGTTTGTTTTTCTCTTTAACTATATTTTAATCGGTAAAGTCCGATTTCCACTGCGGACACAACTCGCCGTGTCCCTACGAGTAAAAACAAATGTTTCCTCTATATCCGTAGGGGACGGCTTTTCTGCGAAAACGGCAACCCTTTTGTCGCTTTGCGACATTTCCCCTAATAGGGGAATCACCTTGACGTCCCGAAACGTCACCTATATATCGACTTAAAATTCGGGCTGCAATTTTCTCCAAACAAACCGACTTTTCCGCTCGATTTGCCAGCGGTGGCACACCGCCGATTTGCGAGCCGAGGCACTCGGCTAAATTATCGTTTATCTCACAATAAATTAACAGAAAAGGCTGTAACAGCACACACGGAATATCCGCTGACTGTTACAGCCTAATTTTTTAACTTATTGCACCTGATTGTAGAACACGTTTAAAAACTGCTCGTAAAACTTACCTTCGTCAACATAGTATTCGGCGTAGGTTTCACCCATTTTTGCTTCACCCGGAACGGTGCTCATTTCAACCGACATACCGTCACTCAAAACTACCGACTGGGCAAGATACAAAATTTTTGACGGATTGAGGTTGGTGCAGGTATATGGAGATGAGGCATTGAACAAATCAACCGGAGTTGTGATTTGTTTCTTCGTTGCAGAAATAACCTTATCCATAAATTGTTGTACATAAACTTGCTGGCGTTGCATTCTTAAAGTGTTTGCATCTGCACTCTCGTGGTTTCTTGAACGGACAAATGACTCGGCAAGCTCACCCTCAAGGTGGTAATTCTGCCCCTTAACAAAGCTACCTATAGTTTCGGGCGATGTAACGTCAACTCCGCCTATGCTGTCGTTGACTGCCGAAATTCCGTCAAGGTCAAGCGCAAGATATGACTTTATAGGAATATTGTAAAACAGCCTTTGTACCGAATTAACAGTATTTTCACAACTTGTTTCCTTTCCGTTGCCATACGCATATGAAAGGCAAAGCTGTTGCTTTTCACTTCCGACGTATCCTCCGTTTGCCGAATAGACAGTTACATCGGTCATTGTATCACGTGAAATATTTATCATTGAAATTTTTCCCGTTTTAGTGTCTACGGCAAGCAGTACAATAACATCGGCTTGTCCGCCTGTACCCTGTACTTCCGTTTTTTGAAGTTCACGCTTGTCAACACCCATAAACAGAATATTCGTAATGTTTTTATTATACTGATATGTTTTTCCGTTATAGACTACAAATTCACCGTCATTCTGTGTTTCAACGTCCTGCGGCGCTGTGATACTGTAGTTTCCGTCAAGAAGCTTGCTGCCGCCCTTGATAAACAGATATGTAAAGGTTCCGACTACAAGCAGAATAAGAGAGAGGAAAACGCAACCAATACTGATAAGTACCTTTTTCCATCGTTTCATTCTTCTTTTGGATTTGTGCTTATGTCTACGTTTTTTTATTCTGTCATTACTCCTGTCGCTTTTGACAAGTTCATAATTATCAGTATAGTCAGACATATTTTTTTCTTCTGATCCGTGCTTTTTAACTCTGCGCTTTTTTGTAAATATATAATCACTTATTTCATCGTTTAAAGTTTTTGTATCTTTCTTAACGGGTGTTTTCTTTCCGTCTGATTTAACACATTCATCACGGAAAGAATGTGAATATATATCTCTGTCTTCATTGACCGTTTCATCATTTAGTTTGTTCGTCATTAATCAGTACCCCCTGGACAAGATAACGTCCTTCGCCGCTGTTAAGGCACGTGCTCAACACAACAATATTGTCATCAATATCAAGATTAACCCCTTCTCTTGTATTGCTGCTGACTGAACGAGGATTTGAAATCATATCAAGGTAATCCTTAAAAACCTTATCATCAGAGAAATCAAACGAATTCATAATGTGCCTGTCATCATAAACAAACGCAGACACAACCTCATAAGTCAGCTTGCGGCTTTCGGTATATATATATAAATATTTATTTTTGTCAAAAAAATCTTTATCCCTGAATTTATGCAGATTGGCAAACATAGAACCGTCAGCCATATTGTGACCGTAGAGCACAGTTACTCTGTCATCAAAATCCCTTGAGTTACAAAATTGTGAATAAATCGCACCGGCATAACTGTAATTTTTATAAATATCGTGGTCAAGATAAAAGTTATCATCGCTTGCGTGACGGCAAACAGGATAATTTATATTCGTTTCAGGAATATAAATCCACGCATAAATATCGGGATTTTGTTTAATAAGCGAATCAAAATCAACAGGATTTTCAGCTTTTTTGATGTCGATTTCAGTAGGAGTAGTTATCTCTGTACTGCTTTGGCTCTGCGACAATTCTCCTGCATAAGAGCTTGCTATATTATTATATTCATTTCTGTTTTCGCTGTTAAGCACACCCTTGATTACAACGTAGGCGCACGCACATAAAAATGCAATTGCGAAAAGTACGATTATAGAAATTAAAACAACATTCTTTTTCCTTTTCATCAACTTACCACCCGACAGCTCATTAGAAAACGGTGTGCTACCGTCTATTTGCTGAGCGTTATACTAAAATCTGATAAACAAATCTATAATACATTATATCAAAAATATTTTATCATTTTTTATATATATTGTCAATAATTTGATAAAATAAATTAAATTTTACCTATATTTTTACTAATTGCAAAACAAACGCTCAATAATATTCC
>CAMKNF010000158.1 GCA_946414115.1 uncultured Ruminococcus sp.
AAGTCAGGACAGAGATATGCTCCAATGCGTTCATCCGTTTGATTTGTCGAAGGCTCACGATTTTTCAATGTCCTATCTTTCGGGATTTCAGGCTGAAAAGCGTGACCTTGAGCAAAGTGACGTAAACGCAGAAGTCCAGAAACGTATGCAGGATTACTGCAAAGAGCTTTTAAAGGACACAATGAAGGATTTTTCATCTGTCAGAGTTGAAAACTATAACGATAAAATCGACCTTGAATCGTGGAACTACACGCTCCTTCCCGTGTGGGTTGTAACCTACAAGTACAATGGCAAGATTTACCCGTTCGCAATTAACGGTCAGACGGGCAAAACCTACGGTATGCTGCCCACCTCAAAAGCAAAGCTTGCAATTCTCTTTGCCATTATCGCCGTGGCTGTATTTGCACTCGGTATGCTGGGAGGTTTGCTGTTGTTATGATTATGAAATACACTAAACGAGTTTCGGCTCTTTTCTGCGCTGTAATGCTTATGCTCTGCACAACCGTTTGTGTCTTTGCACAGGCAAGCGGAGTTATCACCGACAATGCAGAGCTTTTTACCGAAAGCGAAAAAGCCGAATTACAGAGTCAGCTTGACGCTTTGAGCGAAAAAACAGGCTGGATGGCTGTTATTTACACAAATTACGACGGCTACAGCAGTGATGAAATTAAGCCGCACTCAAACAGATATTATGCCGATAACTACGGCAAAACAACCGCAGGCGTTATGCTGACGATTGATATGGAGGGCAGAGCAGTTGACTTCCGAACCAAGGGCGATGCGATGTACTACTTCAGCGACAATCGTATGGATACAATTCTTGACGATGTGCAGAGTGCGCTTAAAAACGGACTCTATTACGATGCGGCAACCCTTTTTATCAGCTATTCGTCGCAGTATTATGATGACGGCATTCCCGAGGGCGAGTCGAACGAAAACATTGATATTCAGGAAAAAGAGGACAATGCTCTGCTCTATGTGCTAAAGCACTACGGAATAATTTTCGGCATTGTTGCGCTTGTAATTGCTACAATTGTTGTATTAATTGTTGCCCATAAATACAAGAACAGCGGCAAGGAAGGCACATACGACCTGCGCTCAAACAGCGTAACTAATCTTACGGAAAGACAGGATATTTTCCTTACAAAGCATGTTACCGTAACAACGGAATCTTCTTCGTCAAGCGGCGGCTCATCAGGCGGTTCGTCAAGCGGCGGAGGCGGCTCCAGCGGCGGCGGAAGCAGAAGCTTTTAAAATTAAATAATACAATGCAGTTCTGACGCTGAAATTTTATTGACGCATAAGACAACGCAAGGCTTTTATGGGATAAGTGAACTCTTATGCACTATCCTTTTATAAGTGACTTTTAAGCGGTGTCTTTCGGCACCGCTTTTGTTTTTGTATAACATAAAGTGTTGTATATAATTGTAGCGAGCGACACACTCGTCGCTCACAGGAAAAAGGAAAAATTTGTTTTTATTAAATACAAGGTGAAAAATGAACACAAACCAAAACGAAACACGTGTTGCAGTCATCAGCATAATTGTTGAAAATCCCGACGCAACACCGCAGATTAACGAAATTCTACACACTGCCGCCGACTTTATAATCGGCAGGCTGGGAATCCCGTACAGACAGAAAAACATCAGCATAATAAGCATAGTAATCGACGCAGAGCTTGACGTAATCAGTTCCGTTTCGGGCAAACTCGGCAGACTGTCGGGCGTAACGGTAAAAACCGCATATTCCAAAAAGTGATATATGATATGAACAACATTGAAATTATCGAAAAAATTGAATCCACAGGCACTGCCTCAAAACACGAGCTTACGTTTCTGCTTGAAACAATAAACGACAGCGAGCTTGAAACTCTTCGCAAAAAGGCGCAAAAAAAGTCGCTTGAGCACTTCTCAAACAAAATCTACATTCGTGGACTTGTCGAGCTTTCAAGCTACTGCAAAAACGACTGCCTTTACTGCGGACTTCGCCGCTCAAACAAAAGCGCAGTGCGCTATCGCCTTACTAAAGAGCAGATTTTGTCGTGCTGTAAATCAGGACACTCACTCGGCTTTCGTACCTTTGTTTTTCAGGGCGGCGAGGACGGCTACTACACAGACGAGGTTATGTGCGATATTGTAAGCAGTATAAAGTCGTTATATCCCGACTGCGCCGTTACGCTTTCGCTCGGCGAACGAACGGAGGAAAGCTACAGAAAGCTTTATAATGCGGGAGCAGACCGCTATCTTCTGCGCCACGAAACGGCGAATGATGAGCACTACAAAAAGCTCCACCCAAACGAAATGTCGCTTGAAAATCGCAAAAACTGCCTTTACACATTAAAGAAAATCGGCTACCAGACGGGCGCAGGCTTTATGGTCGGCTCACCTTATCAGACGTATGAAACGCTTGCCGAGGACTTGCTCTTTTTAAAGGATTTAAACCCGCAGATGTGCGGCATAGGTCCGTTCATTCCGCACAAGGACACGCCCTTTGCAAACGAAAAAAGCGGAAGCGTGCGCCTGACGCTCGTACTGCTTTCACTTGTGCGGCTTATGTTACCAAAAGTCCTGTTGCCGGCGACAACGGCTCTCGGAACAGCCGACGGAAAGGGCAGGGAAAAGGGCGTTCTGCACGGCGCAAACGTCGTAATGCCCAACCTCTCGCCGACCGAACACAGAGCCGATTATTCGCTCTACGACAACAAAATCTGTACAGGCGACGAAGCCGCCGAGTGCATAAAATGCCTGTCAAACCGAATGAAATCGATAGGCTATAAAATCGTAACCGACCGAGGAGATTATTCGGAGTAAATTCAATTCGGAATTCGGAATGCGTAATTCGGAATTATAAATTATGCAAATAAAGCTTGGAAAGGAATAATTAATGATGCCAAAGTACGACAAAAACTCGCTCAAAGCCGAGGAATTTATCAACGACGGGGAGATTAAGGACACCCTGAAATTTGCCGACGAAAACAAGGACAACCTTGAGCTTATCGACAAAATAATCGAAAAAGCAAAGCTCCGCAAGGGACTTGACCACAGGGAAGCAAGCGTGCTTCTCGCCTGTGAAAACAAGGAAAAGCTTGATGAAATTTTCGCCCTTGCACAGCAGATTAAAAAGGATTTCTACGGCGACAGAATCGTAATGTTTGCGCCGCTCTACCTTTCAAACTACTGCGTAAACGGCTGTGTTTACTGCCCCTATCACGCAAAGAACAAGCACATATGCCGCAAAAAGCTTACGCAGGAGGAGGTTAAAAACGAGGTCATTGCCTTGCAGGATATGGGGCACAAGCGACTTGCAATTGAAGCAGGGGAGGATCCCGTCAATAACCCGATTGAGTACATTCTGGACTGTATTAAGACGATTTATTCGATAAAGCACAAGAACGGCGCAATCAGACGTGTAAACGTCAACATCGCCGCAACAACGGTTGACAATTACCGCAAGCTGAAGGACGCAGGAATCGGAACGTACATTCTGTTTCAGGAAACTTACAACAAGGAAAGCTACGAGGTTCTTCACCCGACAGGTCCCAAGCACAATTACGCTTATCATACAGAGGCTATGGACAGGGCAATGGAGGGCGGAATTGACGACGTGGGAATCGGCGTTCTGTTCGGACTTGAGCTTTACCGCTACGAGCTTGCAGGAATTTTAATGCACGCCGAGCACCTTGAGGCAGTTCACGGCGTTGGACCTCACACAATCAGTGTGCCGAGAATCAGACGTGCAGACGATATTGACCCCGACGTTTTCGACAACGGAATCGACGACGAAACCTTTGCAAAAATAGTTGCAATTATCAGGATTGCCGTACCGTATACGGGTATGATTATTTCAACAAGAGAGAGCCAGAGTGTGCGTGAAAAGGTGCTTAAGCTCGGCGTTTCGCAAATCAGCGGTGCGTCACGTACAAGCGTAGGCGGCTATGTTGAGCCTGAGGAAGAGGAAGAAAATTCGGCACAGTTTGACGTGTCCGACAAAAGAAGTCTTGACGAGGTTGTAAGGTGGCTTATGGAGCTTGGCTACATTCCGTCATTCTGCACAGCCTGCTACCGAGAGGGCAGAACAGGCGACCGTTTTATGTCGCTCTGCAAGAACGGTCAGATTCAGAACTGCTGTCACCCCAACGCACTTATGACGCTTGAGGAGTACCTTATGGACTACGCAAGTGAGGAAACAAAGGAAATCGGCGAAAGGCTGATTGAAAAGGAGCTTTTGAAGATTCCTAACGAAAAGGTAAGAAAAATCGCAACCGAGCATATCGCCGATATTGCAAATAACAATAAGAGAGATTTCAGATTCTGAGGGAGGAATTATAATGGGACTCAACGACACTCCGCAATCGGAACGCATACACATCGGATTTTTCGGCAGGCGCAACGCAGGCAAATCAAGCGTTGTAAACGCCGTAACAAACCAGCAGATTTCCGTTGTGTCTGACGTAAAGGGAACTACTACCGACCCCGTAACAAAATCAATGGAGCTTTTGCCGCTGGGTCCCGTTGTGATTATCGACACACCCGGTTTTGACGACGAGGGCGCACTCGGCGAAATGCGTGTAAAGCGCACAAAGCAGG
>CAMKNF010000159.1 GCA_946414115.1 uncultured Ruminococcus sp.
TTTATTGTATCAAACAAAATTTACTTATTTGATAAGACCTTTCTTTGCACGAACCTTGATGGGAAGTCCGAAGAGGTTGATGAAGCCTGCGCTGTCGTTCTGGTCGTAAACCTCGTCCTCGTCAAAGGTTGCGATTTCCTCGTCGTAGAGTGAATACGGGCTTGTAACGCCTGCGTCAATGATGTTGCCCTTGTAAAGCTTGAGCTTAACGTCGCCTGTTACATACTCCTGAGTGCTGTCAACGAATGCCGACATAGCCTCACGAAGCGGTGTGTACCACTTGCCGTCGTAAACGAGGTCGGCAAATGTGTTTGCAAGGTTCTTCTTGTAGTGAAGTGTGTCCTTGTCAAGGCAGATTTCCTCGAGTTTATCGTGAGCCGCATAGAGGATTGTACCGCCGGGAGTTTCATAAACGCCCCTTGCCTTCATACCTACAAGACGGTTTTCTACGATATCTGTAATACCAACGCCGTTTCTTCCGCCGATTTCGTTGAGCTTTTCAATAAGCTCTACTGAACCAACCTCTTCGCCGTTGAGCTTTGTGGGAATACCCTTTTCAAATGAAAGTGTAACGTACTCGGGCTTATCGGGAGCCATTTCGGGGGAAACGCCCATTTCAAGGAAGCCCTCTTTGTTGTACATAGGCTCGTTTGCAGGGTCCTCAAGGTCAAGACCTTCGTGACTTAAGTGCCAGAGGTTCTTATCCTTTGAGTAGTTTGTTTCACGATTAATCTTGAGCGGAATATTCATCTTCTCCGCATATTCGATTTCTTCCTCACGTGACTTGAATTCCCATGTTCTCCAGGGAGCGATAATCTTCATATCGGGAGCGTAAGCCTTGATTGCAAGCTCAAAACGAACCTGGTCGTTTCCCTTACCTGTACAGCCGTGACAGATAGCGTCTGCGCCCTCTTTTTTAGCGATTTCAACAAGTCTTTTTGCGATGATGGGACGTGCGAATGATGTACCGAGGAGGTACTTGCCCTCGTAAACTGCGCCTGCCTTAACTGTGGGGAAAATGTACTCTTCAACAAATTCCTTGTTGAGATCCTCAATGTAGAGCTTTGATGCGCCTGTCTTGATAGCCTTTTCCTCAAGACCGTCAAGCTCGGTGCCCTGACCAACATTACCCGAAACAGCGATTACCTCGCAGTTGTCGTAATTTTCTTTAAGCCACGGAATGATGATTGAAGTATCAAGTCCGCCTGAATATGCAAGAACTACCTTTTTGATTTTATTATCAGCCATTTTTATTTCCTCCGATTACCAAAATTAATTTACTATTACATTATACACTCTGTTTCAAAAAAATCAAGTCTTTTTTGAATAAATATTCAAAAATTTTTCAGATATGCATTTTTAGGCTTATTTTAAGCGAATTTATGTGAAAAACGGCTTATTAAGCGGATATACAAATATCATAACATTTGAAAAAGACTGCTTTCGTGCGAAAATTGTATATATTCATTTAAAATGAATATTCAGAATATTCATTCATTTATGCAGTATAATGAATATTATTCAATGAAAGTGAATAAAAAATAATCGTTATTTCAGATATTGAATAACTAAAAAATTCTGCTATAATTTATTTGGAACAAAATGCATATTATGATTTGAAAGGATGATTATTGTGTCAGCATTTAAAGAGATTACACCAAAGGAAATTACCAACAACCCGTTTGAGCTTATCGGTGACGACTGGGCGCTTGTGACAAGCGGAAGCAAGGAAAAATTCAACACGATGACCGTAAGTTGGGGCGGAGTCGGCATTATGTGGGGCAAACCCGTTGCGTTTACGTTTATCCGTCCGCAGAGATACACATTTGAATTTACCGAGAACAACGATTACTACACAATGAGCTTTTTTGACGAAAGCTATCGTGACGCACTTAAATTCTGCGGTTCAAAGAGTGGCAGAGATGTTGACAAGGTAGCGGAAACTGGGCTTACTCCTGCGTTCACCGAGGACGGTGTTCCATATTTTGAAGAAGCAAAGCTCGTGCTTGTATGCAAAAAAATGTATGCGCAGTTTTTGAATGAGGAAAGCATAACCGACAGCGACGGCGTTAAGAAGTGGTACAAGGACGACTACCACAAGATGTACATCAGCGAGATTGTAAAGGTGCTCGTTAGAGAATAAACTATAACACAAAACAACTCCCCCTCTCGTTATGAAAGGGGGAGTTTGTTATGCACTTAAATTATATTTGCAAGCTTTTTCTGCAACGTTGTTGCATCAACTACGTTAATTTCTCCGTTTCCGTCTATGTCTGCGGCTGTTTTTTCAAAATCGGTCAGATTTGTAAGTCCTGCAAGATAGCTCTGAATTGCCGTTGCGTCCTTAATATTAATCTCTCCGTCGGAATTTACATCGCCCAAAAAATCACCTGTGCTTATAAACTCCATATTGCAGGATTTAGCATACCGGTACGCCTCTGAACCTACAATTCCGCAAATTGCGAAGCCCTCAATATGAGAATAGTCCATACCGTTGAAGCCTAATGCAAGGCCGCCGATAGACGTAACCGTCGGGGGAATTTCAATTCTCTTTAGATTCTGACAGCCTCTAAACGCTGAATCACCGATTTCCGTAACGGAATCCGGAATTATTATGCTTTCAAGCCCGGTGTTTCTGAAACAGTATTTGGAAATAGAAGTCAACCCCTCGGGCAAAGTAACACTCTTCAGATTACTGCAATAGGAAAACGCATCTTCTCTTATATTCTTTACCGACTCGGGGAATTCGACAGTATTTATTCCGCATCCCCTGAATGCTGCTCCTCCAATATTTTCAACACCGTCCGATATTATAATCTTCTGCAAATTTTCGCAGGATATAAACGCATATTCCCCTATGGTTTTTATATTTCCGGGTATAGTCACGCTTTCCAACATAGAGCCGCTGAACGCACATTCGGGAAGCTCCGTTAATCCTTTGGGAATATCAATTTTTGTAATACCAACATGATAAAATGCCGTATCTTCAATTTTCTTTAAGGTATCGGGCAGTGTGACGCTTTTCAGATTTTCGCAATATTCAAAAGCACTATTACCGATTTCTTCAACACTGCTTCCGACTACAAGCTCCTGAAGATTCTCATCAAACATAAATGCTCCGGCACCTATTCTTTTAACCGGCGAGCTCACAGTTACCTTTGTTGCACTTTTGCCGGTAGGATAGAACATAAGCACCGTTCTGTCCTTATTGTACAGGTTTCCGCCGTAGGAACAGTAATTCGGATTATCACTGCTGACTTTTACTTCGTGTAAATAATCAAGACGTGCAAACGCACTTTCTGCAATATACTCAACGCTTGCGGGAATGCTCAATTTTTCAATACCACAGTCATAAAATGCATATTTTTCTATTCTCTTTATACCCTCGGAAAGAGTCAGTGTATATAAACTGCAACCGCTGAAAGCTTCCTCACCTATGGTTTCAACAGAACCGGGAATGGTTACCGAATAGAACCGTGTACTATAAAAAGCTTCCTGACGAATTTCCTTTACACTATCGGGAATTGTTATTTCCCTAAGATTTTCCGCCTGTAAAAAGGCTGATTTGCCGATTGTTTTTACAGTTGAGGGAATAGTAAACGACTTTCCTTCTTTTAAACGGGGATAAGCATAAAGCATCCATTTGCCCTTACTGTACATAACGCCATCCAACGAAGAATACTTTGTGTTGTTTTTTGAAACATTAATAGACTTCAGTCTGAAAAAACCTGCTAAACAGCCCTCGGTAATTTTTGTTATCCACTCCGGAATATTCAGCACCTCAACATTTGAATTAGAAGAAAAGAAATCGTTAACGGAATTAACGCTTCTTCCTCCCAGCTTGCTCGGAATTGTAATCTCTTTTTCCGTTCCGATATAATCAAAAACAGAAGCTGTACCGTCATCAAGAACCTCATACTTCCAGTCGCCGTCAATTTTCACAGCCGAATATGCGCTCACCTGAAACCCTGTCATACAAGCGGTAAGCGTTAAAACCGCCAGCAAAACCGATAAAAACTTTTTCATTTGTCTACCCCTTTGATTTTATAATTCACTGACAATATTTTATCATAATTTATAAACAAAAGCTATTGCATATTCATACAAAACAAGTTTTGTCGGCAAGTATTACTTTGTAAAATTTAGTATATATCTATCTCTTTGATAAGTTAGCCGAGTGCCTCGGCAGGCAAATCGAGTGGAAAAGTCGGTTTGTTTGGATAAAACGGTTGCCCGAATTTTAAGTTGATATATAGGCAACGTTTCGGGACGTCAAGGTTTCCGTCCCCTACGGATATAATCCAAACGTTTCAGTTACAATCGTAGGGACACGGCGTGCCGTGTCCGTAGTGATTATCAAACGTAACCGGTTATATCAACATTATCTTTACAAACAAACCTTTCCGTAGTACCTTATTAAAACTAAAAATACACAAATTGTGTGAAATATAAAATCAGCTTTTGATAATAA
>CAMKNF010000160.1 GCA_946414115.1 uncultured Ruminococcus sp.
CCTCGCCGCCGAAGTCTGCGTGTCCGGGGGTATCTACTATATTAATCTTTATTCCGTTATACATTACAGCCGTTGGCTTTGAAAGGATTGTGATTCCTCTTTCACGCTCAAGGTCGTTTGAGTCCATTACCCTGTCTTCAACATTTTCATTTGCTCTGAAAATACCGCTCTGCTTTAAAAGCTGGTCAACAAGAGTTGTCTTTCCGTGGTCAACGTGGGCAATGATTGCAATATTCCTTAAATCTTCTCTTACGTCCATAAAATCCCTCTGTTTCTGTAATCTATTCGCTTATTTTCAGCATACTTTTTAATTATATCACTACAAAAGACAAAATTCAATTTATATTTTTCATCACCTTTTTTGCTATTCTGCAATATATTTTGAAACATTTTCATAATATCGGGTTTTTGAGCATAAAAAATCTATATTTTGTATTTTTGAATGTAATTTTTTCTTTACAATAACTAAAGATTGTTATATAATTAACATAGTTATTTTGCATTTATCAGAGCAGAGTAATTTGAATTCACATTCAGGAGGTAATATTATGGGCTACACGATTGCACAGAAAATCATCAAAGAGCACCTGGTATGCGGCGAAATGGTCGTTGGAAACGACATCGGTCTTAAGATTGACCAGACTCTTACACAGGACGCTACCGGCACAATGGCTTACATTGAGTACGAAGCTATGGGTATTCCGAGAGTTAAAACAGAAAAGAGCGTTGCTTACATTGACCACAACACATTACAGACAGGTTTTGAAAATGCTGACGACCACAGATTTATTCAGTCGGTCTGCAAAAAGCACGGCATCTACTTTTCAAGACCGGGCAACGGTATCTGCCATCAGGTTCACCTTGAAAGATTCGGCAAACCCGGAAAGACATTAATCGGCTCGGACAGCCATACTCCCACAGGCGGCGGTATCGGTATGCTTGCAATCGGTGCAGGCGGTCTTGACGTTGCCGTTGCAATGGGCGGCGGTGCTTACTACATCACAATGCCGAAAATGGTCAGAGTGAACCTCACAGGCAAGTTAAGCCCATGGGTTTCCGCTAAAGATATTATTCTCGCTGTTCTGCGTGTTATGAGCGTTAAGGGCGGCGTTGGCAAAATTGTTGAGTACGGCGGAGAGGGCGTTAAAACTCTTACCGTTCCCGAAAGAGCAACAATTACAAATATGGGCGCAGAGCTTGGCGCAACAACATCCGTCTTCCCGTCTGACGAAACAACAAGAGAATTTCTCAAGGCACAGGGCCGTGAGGAGGATTATACAGAGCTTAAGGCTGACGATGACGCTGTTTACGACGAGGTTATCGAAATTAATCTTTCAGAGCTTGAGCCGCTTGCTGCTTGTCCTCACTCTCCCGACAACGTAAAACCGATTAAGGAGCTTGAGGGTCAGAAGATTGATCAGGTATGCATCGGTTCATGCACAAACTCAAGCTATCTTGACCTTATGAGAGTTGCTCACATTCTCAAGGGCAAGAAGGTTGCAGACAACGTATCGCTTGCAATTGCTCCCGGCAGTAAGCAGGTATTCAATATGCTCGCTCTTAACGGCGCACTCGGCGATATGATTGCGGCAGGCGCACGTATTCTTGAAAGCGCCTGCGGTCCCTGTATCGGTATGGGACAGTCACCCAACAGCAAGGGTATTTCACTGAGAACATTTAACCGTAACTTTGAAGGCAGAAGCGGTACAGCCGACGGTCAGATTTACCTTGTTTCTCCCGAAACTGCTGCTGTATCGGCTATTAACGGCGTATTTACAGACCCGAGAACACTCGGCGCTGCTGCTGAAATTGAGATGCCCGAAAAGTTCCTTATCAACGACAATATGGTTATCGAGCCCGCTTCCGTTGAGGAAATGGACAGCGTTGAAATCTTAAGAGGTCCGAACATCAAGTCTTATCCCGAAACAAGTCCTCTTACCGAGTCAATCGAGGCTTCCTGTTCGCTTAAGGTCGGCGACAACATCACAACCGACCATATTATGCCCGCAGGTGCAAAGATTCTTCCGCTCCGTTCAAATATTCCGAAAATTTCAGAACACTGCTTTACAGTTTGCGACAAAGAATTCCCCGAGCGTGCCAAAACTCTCGGAAAGAGCATTATTGTAGGCGGTGAAAACTACGGTCAGGGTTCATCTCGTGAACATGCTGCACTCGCCCCCCTCTTCCTCGGCGTTAAGGCTGTGCTTGTTAAGAGCTTTGCACGTATTCATAAGAGCAACCTTATCAATGCAGGTATTCTTCCGCTTACATTTAAGAATGCCGCAGACTACGATAAAATCAAGCTTGGCGATATGCTTGAGCTTCCGAATGTAAAGAGCGAAATTGCATCAGGCTCTGACGTTACGGTTGTAAACAAGACAACAGGCGACACAATCAAGGCTGACTGTGAGCTTTCAGACAGAACAAGAGCAATCATAATTGCAGGCGGATTACTTGACTATACAAAGGAGAACAGCTGATATGGATAAGATTAAAATGACTACACCTCTCGTTGAGATGGACGGCGACGAAATGACAAGAATAATCTGGCAGCAGATTAAGGATATTCTCATTCTTCCCTATATTGATTTAAAGAGTGAATACTATGACCTCGGTCTTGAGAACAGAAACAAGACTGACGACCAGGTTACTGTTGACAGTGCAAACGCTACAAAGAAATACGGCGTTGCTGTTAAGTGCGCTACAATCACACCCAACGCCGCAAGAATGGACGAGTACGACCTGAAAAAAATGTGGAAATCTCCTAACGGTACAATCCGTGCAATTCTTGACGGTACTGTTTTCAGAAGTCCGATTCTTGTTAAGGGTATTACTCCCTACATTCCGACCTGGAAAAAGCCTATCTGCATTGCTCGTCACGCTTACGGCGATGTTTACAAGAACACAGAAATGCGTGTTACAGGCGGAAGTAAAGCAGAGCTTTGTGTTACAAAGCCTGACGGCACCGAAGAAAGAAGTCTTATACACGACTTTACAACAGACGGTGTAATTCAGGGTATGCACAACATTGACAAGAGCATTTCATCTTTTGCACGTTCCTGCTTTAACTATGCGCTTGACCAGAAGATTGACGTATGGTTTGCTACAAAGGACACAATCAGCAAAACTTACGACCACCGTTTTAAGGATATTTTTGCAGAGGTTTTTGAAAACGAGTACAAGGATAAGTTTGAAGAAGCAGGCATTGAGTACTTCTACACACTTATTGACGACGCTGTTGCACGTGTAATCCGCAGTGAAGGAGGTTATATGTGGGCTTGTAAGAACTACGACGGCGACGTTATGAGCGATATGATTGCTACTGCATTCGGCTCACTCGCTATGATGACAAGCGTTCTTGTTTCTCCCGACGGAATTTACGAGTACGAGGCTGCTCACGGTACTGTTCAGCGCCACTACTACAAGTATCTTAAGGGTGAGGAAACCTCAACAAACTCTGTTGCAACACTGTTTGCATGGACAGGCGCACTCAGAAAGCGCGGCGAATTTGACAAGCTTCCCGAGCTTATGAACTTTGCAGACAAGCTTGAAGAGGCTACAATCAAGACAATTGAGGACGGCATTATGACAGGCGACCTTTACGCAATTTCAACTCTTGAAAACAAGACAAAGGTCAATACCGAAGAATTCCTCAAGGCTATTGACGAGCGTCTTTCCGCTTCTCTTTAATTTAAAGAAAACAGCTTAATGCTGAATAAGTTTTATCTCATCAAAGGAGCACAGTGAGTAATGTCTAAAAGTGACAGTATTTCAATGTCGGTTATCAGGCGTCTGCCAAGATATTACCGCTTTTTATCAGAACTTAATGACCAGAAGGTTGACAGGATTTCCTCTACAAAGCTGGCGCAGATTATGAATGTTACCGCTTCACAGGTACGACAGGATTTAAACTGCTTCGGCGGTTTCGGTCAGCAGGGTTACGGCTACAGCGTAAGTCAGCTCAAGGACGAAATCAAGAACATTCTGGGACTTAATAACGATTATAAGGCAATTCTGATTGGTGCGGGTAACCTCGGTAAAGCTGTTGCTATGCATATGAATTTTGAAAAGCTCGGATTTGAACTTATTGCCTGTTTCGACAACAATGAAAAGAAAGTCGGACAACAGCTTAATGATATTTATGTCAAATCCGAAACAGAGCTTGATGAATTCTGCAAAGAAAATCACGTTGATTCTGCGTTTTTATGTATTCCACGTGTTTGTGTTGAGAATGTTCTTGATAAGCTGTACGCTCTCGGCATTAAAAATTACTGGAATTTCAGTCATTACGATATTAGTGCAAGGTACAGTGACACGTTGGTTGAAAACGTACATTTAAGCGACAATCTTATGACGCTTTGCTACCGAATGAATAATAATAAATAGGCTCTTTGTCAATAGTTGGGGTAAACCCGAAAAAGGAATGATATAAAAAACA
>CAMKNF010000161.1 GCA_946414115.1 uncultured Ruminococcus sp.
CACCGAGATCTACACTCTTTCCCTACACGACGCTCTTCCGATCTCGGGTGTTCTGCCGAGGGTTCAGGCAGGACGCAAGCTGTTAATTAACTTTGATTTACTGCTTGAATACCTTGCAAACCCGACCGCAGACAAGTTTCAGGTACATAGCAACGCCGCTGCCGATGTGAACGGTATAAGACCGATTTATTAAGGTGGTGTGAATTTGCATAACTTTGAAAATATCCCGCTTGAAATGAAAAAAGCTCCGCAGTGGGTTGCAAGAGTGGGTAAAGTTCCTATAAATCCGCACAATTTAAGGGGAGCTTCCGCAAACAAAAAAAATACGTGGGGTACGTTTGAACAGGCATATAATTCTATTGGAAAGCAGGCAGGTTCACCCGAAAGCGTAAAAGGGAAAAAATGTGACGGCATAGGGTTTGAACTTTGTCCGCCTTTTTGCGGAATTGACATTGACCACTGCTTCAATCCGTCAACAGGGGAATTGACAAAAGAAGCCGCTGACATAATTAATGTTATTGACAGTTACACCGAGTTTTCACCGAGCGGAACAGGTATTCACATTATTTGTAAGATTGACAAGCCGCTTGATTTAACACGCAAGAAAGGAAAGCTTGATGATGTACAGGCACTTGAAATTTACGAAAACAACCGTTATTTTACCGTAACAGGAAATGTTTTCGGAGAGCCTAAGCCGATTAAAATTCAAACTTCTGCCGTATTGCGCGTTCACAAAGCGTATTTATGCGATACAAACGAGCCGACTAATCACGCTGAAAGCGTCTGCAAGCCTTTACAGCCGCTGAATTTTACAGATGAAGAAATTATCCGTACTGCATTAAAGTCAAGAAACGGAGCTGAATTCAACGCATTATGGAACGGTGATACAAGCAGATACGGCGGCGATGAAAGCAGAGCCGATTTAGCATTGTGTAATATGCTTGCATTTTATTGTCAAGGTGACAAAGGAGCTGTTGACAGGCTGTTCAGACAATCCGCATTAATGCGCCCGAAATGGAATGAAAAAAGGGGCGTTCATACGTACGGAGAAATGACAATAGAGAAAGCTGTTAATTCTTGCAGAGAATTTTACAGTCCGCATAGATTATCGGTAACTACGGACGAGCCTATAAATGAAGCCGAGCCACGCAAAACAATTGTTGCGCCTGTGTGGGCTTACGAGGACAACGGACAATGGAAAATTGACGAAAAGGTTTATATTACCGAGTTTGTGAAAAATCACGGTGTAAAGTGCATAAACGGTCAGCTTTATTCTGTTGACGGTGAAATCCCTGACGGCAAAGCCAAGCAGATTATCATCAAGGAAATTTTGTATTATGTCAAAACTAATCACGGCGACAAAGCCGAAAAGCTGTTAAAGGGCATAAAATCATATTGCTACATTGAACCGCCGAAGCCGAGCCTTGATAAAATTCATTTCAAAAACGGCACGTTGTCAAAGGACGAAAACGGCTTATTTACTGTGTGGAGCGACAAAAAAGAATTCTGCGTAAACCGCATTGACAGTAATTACAATCCCTCTGCGCCCATTCCGAAGCTGTTTTATAACTATTTGCAGGAAGTCTATTATCCTGACGATATAAAAACCTTGCAACAGTATTGCGGCTATTGCCTGATACCTACAACAGCCTTGCAAAAGGCTTTAATTGTCATAGGTGACGGCGGCGAGGGTAAAAGCGTAATCGGAAGCATTTTACACGGCATTTTCGGAAATTCAAATATTTACCGTGCAAAGATTAAAAAGCTGAACAGCGAGTTCGGACAATGCGACCTTTTCGGAAAGCTGTTGATGATAGACGATGATTTGTCGGAAAACGCCCTGACAGACACGAGTATTTTCAAAGAGCTTGTGACGGCAAAGCGTGAAATCACCGTCAATAAAAAGTATGTTCAAGGCTTTACTTTTACTCCGTACGCCCGATTTATAATTTTCGGAAATTTTACGTTACAGGCGTTGTACGATATTTCAAACGGATTTGCACGCCGTCAGCTTGTTTTGCAGGCGAAGCCGAAGAACGAAAACAGAGTTGACAATCCTTTCCTTGATGAAGAAATTGTTAAAAACGAAGCCGAGGGCGTTATAAATTGGCTTGTGCAGGGGCTTAACGAGCTTATAAAAAATAATTTCAGTCTATATGTCAGCGAGCGTACAAACGAGGTAAGCGAACAGCTTAAAAGAGAAAGCGACAGCGTTATTCTGTTTTTAGATGAATGTTCAGATGTTCTGATAAAGCCTGATTTAATGATACATTCTAATGATTTGTATAAATGTTATGAAGAATTCTGCGAAGAGAATGTTCTCGTAACGTTGAAGTCGAAAACATTTGTCGGCGCACTAAAGAGCAAGGGAAAGCGAAGAGGTATAACCTACGATACTAACATAAATATCAGAGGTAAACGCAAACGAGGTTTTAAAGGAATAGGATATGACGTAGAAATAAATTGATTTACACGTTTCAAAGGCTGTTTTACACGGTTTATACACGCTTTGAAAAATGCTGAAAAGTCAGTATTTATCTATGTTTACACGCATTTACACGCATTACACGCTTAATTTCCCTTATATATAAAAAATACTTTTTGCTTTATTTGCAATATAAAATAGCAAGTGATATTAAGTACATATTATAAAAAGGACTTTTCAATGCGTGTAAACCGTGTAAAACGTGTTTCCGCATAAGCAAGCCGTTTTTCGGCATTTATGAAGCGTGTACAAAGCGTGTAACGAAGCGTGTAAACGCTTATTGCCGTTGCTGATACATAGAAAGGGGGTGAAAAAATGATATATTCGGAAAACTTTTTTGAAGAACTCAACATTGCAAAAGCCGCTAATAGACTTCGTAAAGAAAGCTACAAAATTTTTTATAGTACTCCTGAAGAGGAAGAACCCGAAATTTACGGCTTAACATTTAATCAAGCGTTAGAAATCATTAAAATGCAACAGCTTATGAAAAAACTTGATGAAATAAAAAGCACGCTTGAGCACGCTTGAAAAATGAACAGTAAATTATTTTACAATTAACGAAAAATAATTAATTATCGGCAGCGGAACATCAAAAATTTCATTGTGAATTGCGGTACTGCCCCCCGTCAAAAAATAAGCGTTTTTTTCTCTGAAAAGATAACGAATACAGCCTCGACAAAACAGCCGCCTCACGCGCCCGAGGAATTTTTTTCGTCAAAAACGCCCCATATTCCCATTTTATCTGCACTTTGACAGTTTATATTACTATATAAAAAAGTCGCAATACGCCCCTAAAAGCGGCGAAAACAGGCAAAAACAGCGAGAAAGTTTTAAATATTTTTAATAAATCGAGGTGATATTATGCTAAAACCGAAGCAGAAAAAGTGCATAGAAATGCTTGTTTGCGGAAGCTATACGCAAGCGCAGATTGCAAGGGAGCTTAAAATCAGCGAGCAGACAATATGCAATTGGAAGGAAGATGAAGAATTTTCCTCCGAGCTTTCAAAGCAGTTGCGAGTGTGTGTTCAAACGCTTGCTCCAAAGGCTGTTAGGACAATGGAAAATCTGTTGCAGTCTGAAAGCGACAACGTGAGATTTTCAGCCGCAAAGGATATTCTTGACCGCACAGGATTTAAGCCGAGCGACAACATTAACGTGAAAAACACTATAGCCGCAGAGCAGTCAAAGCTTGATGATATTTTGACACAGCTAAACGAAGAAGATTAGAAGCGTTATTTACCATTTTACCTCCCCTAAAAACATTCGGAGTTTTCGGAGTCCCTAAAAAAGAGCTATTCGGCTATTTCGGCTGCCCTAAAAAGTATGGTAACAAAAGTAACCCCCTAAAAAGAAAACAGCGGTTTGTTATGCCGCTGCTGTTTCTTTTATTTTGTAATGTGCTTGCTTTTTCTGCGTTCTGCTCTTTTGCCCTCTATGTAACCGTAGTTAAACAGGTGACAATATATAAGCCATTCGGGAGCGTTCTGCTCTTGCAATTTATAAATAAGGTCTTTTATTTGCCCGAAACAGATTTCTTGATGTCCTAATATACGCAATGTTTCTTTTGTATGCGCTTGTTGCTCTAAAAAAATCAATAACGGCTTTGCGTTAAAATCTGACGGCGGTAAAATTTTATTCTTCATCAAAAACACCTCTTCTCATATTGCGACACATAATTTTTACGAATTTCAGAATTGCAACTAACGCTTTGTGATTTTCAATTTCATTTACAAATTCTGCAATTTCTTCCTTGATGATGTTGTTTGTTTTCATCTGAATACCACCTTTGAATTTTATTGACCGAAGCTGAAATGCAACGGCTATACGTTTACTTCAATCTGCAAGCCGTAATTCATATAAGGAACGCTCACGCCCTTAATACCTGAAAGGCGGCTTGTGATTGTACGTCCTGCGT
>CAMKNF010000162.1 GCA_946414115.1 uncultured Ruminococcus sp.
ACCACCGAGATCTACACTCTTTCCCTACACGACGCTCTTCCGATCTCTTGTGTGGAGCAACGGCAATCCCCACCCGGGCGAGCTTACACCTCCGCACGATATTTCAAACCGTGTGATTACCGACTATATTCCAAAGGGCGAGGACACCGCAAAGCTTTACGAGCTTATGAAGAAGAGCTATGATTTACTCAAGGACCACCCTGTCAATAAGCAGAGAGTTGCAGAGGGCAAACGCCCGGCAAACTCAATCTGGCTCTGGGGCGAGGGTACAAAGCCACAGCTTGACAGCTTTTTCGGCAAGTTCGGCAAAAAGGGCAGTATGATTTCGGCAGTTGACCTTTTAAAGGGAATTGCAATCTGCGCAGGTATGAAGAGTGTTGACGTTGAAGGCGCAACAGGTTACATTGACACCAACTTTGACGGCAAGTGCAAGGCGGCAATCGACGAGTTCAAAAACGGCGCTGATTTTGTTTACGTTCACGTTGAAGCTCCCGACGAGTGTGGCCACAGAGGAGAAATGGAAAACAAGGTTAAGGCTATCGAGCTTATCGATAAGCATATCCTCGCACCCGTAACCGAGTTTCTGAAAGGTTATGATGATTTTGCAGTTCTCGTTTGTCCCGACCATCCCACACCGCTTTCGATTAAAACACACAGCTCAAACCCTGTTCCGTACCTCATTTATGACAGCAAAAATGAAATCGACAGTAATGTAAAATGCTTCTGCGAAAAGGAAGCAAAGCAGACAGGCAATTACATAGAAAAAGGCTTCACAATGATGGACTATTTTCTGTCAAAGTAAAAAAGTTTAAATTGATAATTGTAGCGAGCGACGCCCTCGTCGCTCATTTCATTTGTAACTGCTGAATAAAACTGAATAAATAGGATTTAGCATTGACCTCAATGGAATTTTTCCGTTGAGGTCATATTTTTATGCTTGTCAACATAGTATTAAGTACAAGTTAATTTTGGAGGAATTTAAAATGACAAGCATAGAAGATAAGGGACGTTTTATTCAGGCTGTTAAGTGTCTGTGTCCATCAATCTGCAAAAGACTGTATCCGTTGAGTGAGCGGCTTGAAAATTCCGCACAGGAAATAAGACTGCGCATAAACCGTCCACTCTGCATAGTCTGCACCGACAATACATATTATGTTACATCAAACGGAGGATTGACAAGCACTCCGATAGACGGCTCAATGTATAACGTTACACGTGCCGACATTGCCGACACCTTTCAGAATATCTGCAATTATTCCGTTTACACAAGGCAGAATGAAATTATTAACGGTTTTGTCACAATGTTCGGCGGTCACCGTGCAGGAATAAGCGGAACTGCAGTTGTGAACAACGGAAAAATCGTGAATATCCGTGACATTTCATCAATCAATATCCGTATTGCAAGGGAGCATAAGGGCTGTGCAAAACAGCTTGTCGAAAGGCTCGGAAACTTGCATGGCGGTGTTATGATTTGCGGTGCACCCTGTTCGGGCAAGACTACCGTTCTGAGAGATATGGCACGCATACTTTCAACGCAGTACGGCAAAAATGTTTCGCTGATTGATGAAAGGGGAGAGCTTGCAGGCGCAGTTTCAGGCGTGTTCAGAAACGACGTCGGAATGTGCGACGTGTACGATTCCTACAAAAAGAGCGAGGCTATGATGCAGGCTGTTCGCAGTATGGCACCCGATATTATAATCTGTGACGAAATCGGCTCAGCAGATGATGTTGAGGCGATTGAACATACGGTAAACAGCGGTGTAATTGTAATTGCAACAGTCCACGCCGCAAATGAGTACGAGCTTAAGCACAAGGAAAACATACGCAGAATTTTCAGAACGGGAGCCTTCTCAAAGGTTGTTTTCCTGTCCGACAAAACAGCTCCCGGCAAAGTTGTTAAAATCTCCGAAGCAGGTGACATCTTTGGGTCTTAAAATCTTAGGCGGACTTCTGCTTGTGCTGTCGGGCTTTTCGGCAGGGTGGTTCTGTTCCGGAAAGCTTTTGATGCGAAAGTATTTCTATAAAAAATTTTTAAGCTTTGTATCAAACCTTTCAACCCAGCTCCGCTACAGTACATCGGATATTTTTACGCTTGTGTCGCTTTCTGCAAGTACCTCGGGACTTGATTTCTTTGAAATAAGTGACGAAACGGGTAATCCGTTTTATGAAATATGGAGCGAAAGAGTGAGTGTAATTCCTTCTAAATTCGGACTGAAAAACAGCGACAGAGTTCTTTTGCTCGAGTTCGGAGAACAGCTCGGAAAAACCGACGTTGACGGTCAGCTGAAACACCTTGAACTGTATGAGGAGTTATTCAAAAAACAGCTGACAGATGCAGAAAACGAGATAAACAAAAAATCAAAGCTATACAAAACGATGGGCTTTTTTGTCGGAACGGCAGCGGCTCTGATGATTATTTAAGAGGTAAAAATGGACGTTGAGCTTATTTTCAAAATTGCGGCAGTCGGAATAATCGTTGCGGTGCTTACCCAGCTTTTAATACGCAGCGGACGTGAGGAACAGGCAATGCTTACTTCGCTTGCAGGGCTTATTGTGGTGCTAACGCTCGTAATAACCCAGATAAGCTCGCTGTTTACAACAATAAAACAGCTATTTGGTTTTTAAATGAATATACTTTCAGTTTGTGTGCTCGCCGTAGTCACCGTAATAATAATGGTAATGCTCAAGCCGAAAAACGGTGAAATCGCATTAATGCTCGGACTTGCCTGCTCGGTACTTGTTTTGCTATCGGTGCTTTCACAGGTTTCGGGCGTGATAGAAACAATAAACAGCATTATAGCCGCCTCACAAATCAGTACAAGCTACGTAGTGATTTTGCTTAAGGTAATCGGAATCTGCCTTGTGACGGAGTTTGCAGTAAACACCTGCAAGGACGCAGGAAGTCAGTCGCTTGCAAACAACGTGTCTCTAGCAGGAAAAATTATGGTGACGATAACCTCACTGCCGCTTTATTCGGATATTCTGAATACCGTTTTGTCGCTCGTTTCGTAATTTTTAATATACAACCTCGTTTGTGGAGGAATGACGTGAAAAAATTTTTAATCGTAACAATAACCGCTGTTGTGTTTATCTGCCTGTCGGTTTTTTCTGCGGCGGCAGAGGAAAACTCAATGCTTTACGACCTTTCGGGAGTGTATGACAGTCTGTCAGATGATGCAAAGCAGAGCCTTGAAAATATAGGCGCATACAGTGCAGACCCGAACAGCCTGTCGGAGATTTCCTTTTCCTCAATAGTCGGAGAAATCGCAAATATGGCGTCGCAGAATATTTCTTCACCGCTTAAAGGACTTATAAATATTTCAGCACTTCTACTGCTCTGCTCAATACTCACCGCCTACAAAGGCTCGCTTGCAAATGACATTTCAAATACAATCAACATCGTTTCAACGCTCTGCATAACCTGTGCGGTTGTAATGCCTGCAATAAACGTAATCAAAAGCACGGCAGGCGTAATTGAAACAGCATCAAACATAATGCTTGCCTATCTGCCCGTTATGCTCACTATCATGGTTTCGTCGGGACGAGCCGTAAGCGGAGCAAGCTACTATTCAATGATGCTTGCTGCAGGCGAGGGAGTAGGACAGCTCTCTTCAAAAATTATCGTTCCTCTGCTCAATATGTTCCTCGGAATCAGCGTGACCTCAAGCGTATCGCCCGACATAAACCTTTCAGGCTTTGTAAACTTAATTTCAAAGACTGTAAAGTGGCTGTTGAGCTTTGCAATGATGATTTTTTCTGCTCTTTTGTCGTTTAAGCAGATTATCACAACTTCGCTTGACGACGTAACCTCAAGAGCTGTAAGATTTTCTCTTAACTCGTTTATCCCAATTGTAGGCTCTGCTTTGTCGGACGCATATAAAACCGTTCAGGGCAGTATAACTCTGCTGAAATCGGGAGTGGGAGTATTCGTCATAATCTCAATCGCAGTAGTGTTTCTTCCTGTGATTTTGCAGAGCCTTATGTGGATTGTAACGCTCTGGCTGGGTAAATCAACAGCCGAGGTGCTCAATCTTCCTCAATGCTCAAAGCTCCTTGAAAGCGTAGCAACTGTTTTTTCAACACTGCTTGCAATTATCCTCTGTATTATGGCTGTGTATATAATCTCAACGGCAATAATTCTGATAACGGGCGGTGGTGCAGGATGAACGAAATACTTGCCGTCACCTCGGCTATTTGTGCGTCGGCTCTGATTTGTACGCTCGTTTCAAATTTTGTAACAGACGGCAGCACAAAAAAGATTATCTGCCTTGTCCTCGGCGCATTTATAATCTGCTCAATGATTGTGCCGATAAAAAATGCAGTAAACGGATAGATCGGAAGAGCGTCGTGTAGGGAAAGAGTGTAGATCTCGGTGG
>CAMKNF010000163.1 GCA_946414115.1 uncultured Ruminococcus sp.
GCTTTCACACTCCTGAACTGCCTTTGACATAATAAGCTTGTTGTTACTTCTTTCGGCTTTGTCAATACATTGTGATAAGACAGCTTTTACCTTATCGAACTCAGTAAGCTTAATTGCCGAAAGAGTGTAATTATCACTGTCATGATGAGACTTTTCGTAGCTGTTCAGAATAACATCATAAAAACTTTTTGTACCGAGGGCTTCTGCAACAGCCTTGTAGTCCCAGCCGCCTGTCGGCTCATCATCCTCTGATGCTATCATATAATCAGCATATTTTGATACCGTCAGCGCTGTTTCGTAATTCGCCATAAGACAGCAATCAAATCCTATAAATTCAAAGCTTCCGGAAAAAGTGCTTTCTGAAAGTGCCTCATCAAACTCCTGCACCGTCAGCCAGTCATTATTGTACATCTCATCTTTGCAAATACCTTTGAGGAATCCTCCGCCGTGGTCCCATAAAATCAGTGCAGTCCTTTCAGACGGAAATTCTTTTATCCCCCAGTCAATGAAGTCCTTAAGCGTTGAGGAGTCACCCATACAGCATAGTTTACTCTCCTCAAGAAGTACAAGCTTATTGTCAGACACCTCATACCTCTGCAGTTTATCGCTCGAAATACCATGTTTTTTCCATCTCAAAGAGCCGCCTGTTTCAAGCACAACATTAACTTTATCGGGAATTTCTGCACTTAACAGCTCGGAAATATCGTCTGATGCAGAGCCGTTCTTACTCTCAAGAGAGCTTCCGCACATATAAATAAGAAGAGTAAAATCATCATTATCAGTTTTTTCAGTCGTACTTTGTTTCTCGGAGGCAGGCTTTGTTTTTGCTTTATCCTCAGAACAACCAAATAGAAAAACGCAAAAGATTAAAATTGTCAATAAGCATATTAACTTGATATCTTTAAAGCCTCTGTTCATATACGCACCACCTTTATAAATTTTATCACAAGAAATTTCAAAGTTCAATAACGAGGATTTATCTTTAGAAAATCAACACTACCGAATACAGTAACAGCAATGAGATGAATTAAAGTCCTGAATTTTTTAATTTTCAAATATTTTTTAAAATCCCTGTTTTTTTGTCCGTATCTTGTCACAGTCACCCTGATATACTGTAGTCACAAGATAAGGAACAACCAAAAACCTTATACTAAATCTAAATAAAAAGGTGGTAATAATTATGAAAAAGAAAGAAAGCAACATCAAAAGAAGAATAATCGCAATCGCATTATCGGTAATCACATTATCGTCATTTGCAACGATGTCATTAACAACAGCTTCTGCGGCTACAAGCTCACAGACAATCAGCGCAGTCGTAAATAAAAACACCGTCAATCTGCTCAAGGGTTCAACAGCAACCGAAAAACAGGCTATAAAGGATATTAAGGAAATCAAGAAGTTTGTTGACGATTACAAAGCTGAAAGCGAAAAAACGTCAAAAAAAGAAAAGCTTCAGAAACGCAATGACAGAATCGAAAAATACGTTACATCCGGAGTTGAAGCAGTCAACAACATTGCCAAGGGCGAATATGTAAGTGCAGTAAAAAATGTTGTCGGTCTTTTCCCGTACGGCGGAATAATTTCAGGTGTTATAGATTTGTTCACAACTCTTTTCACGCCTGCACCAGAAGAACCCGATCTTGTTCCCGAGGTTTCCCTTGAAGAAATCGAAAAACAGCTCGGCACCATTAAAACATCAATTGATTCTCTTAAAGAGGCTATCAAGCAGAACGAAAACAATGAATTTTACAAATGTCTGAATCAGATTGTTCTCGTTTACAACGACAAAGGCTCTGTAATTATGTCCTATATTAAAAACAAGGCAAAGCTTTTAGATGCAAATAAAAATCTTGAAGCCGCAATACAGGAAAAAGACGCTAAAAAAATCGAAGAATCAAAGAAAGCAGTTGAGAAAGCGAAAAACGAGCTTAGCAAAAGCCAGAAGCTCATCGACAATTTCTTTGGCGACGACAACCTCAACGATTTATACAAACTCAGGGATAGCCTTAAGCAGTGCACACAGTATATGAACGGCACAAACTTCAGCATTAAAGCAGACAAAGCAGAAGGCAATCCGTTCCTCATTAACTTCAAAGCAAAGGTTGAAGGCGCAAAAACAGGCACCTCGATTGACAGCATTATTGAACAGTGCATAAAGGATAACGAAGCAATCTGGAATTACTACGAGCTTGGCATCACCATGTACTCCGCACTTGCTCCTTCATACATCAAATATCTCAACGACCGCAAACAATCAGATAAGGCAGATGCAAATAACCAGGAATATGTCAGCTTTATGACAGGCATATATCCGAGCGGAGGCACAGATACTCTCGATAACAAAATTAATGCCATAGATGTTCACGATTACTATATGACAACAATTCTCCCGAAAATGCTCGAAAGCTCCGGTATGTATAAGTTCAAGGACAACACAGTCGGCGAAAAGGTAGCAGAGGTTAGCTGCAACGGGGAAACGGAAATTTTTAAAAGCTTTGACGAAGCGTGGAACTATGCAACAAAATATACAAATACAAAAATCACATTATGTAAAGACACTGAAATAACAGGATTCTTTGGAACAAGCACAGAGCATAAAAATAATATTGAGCTTGACCTTCAGGGACACAAAATCAATACAAAAGAAGCATTGGCTCTTGAAAATGGCGGATCTCTCAAAATCCACAGCAGCATCGATAATGGTTCTTTTAAATACTCCGGTAGTATCGGCGGAGTTCCGTGTATAGTAAATAAAGACGGCTCTCTGAAAGTAGAAAACTGTATTTTTGAAAAATATACAGGAAGTGCAATTCGTAATTCAGGCGGAAACGCTGACATAAACAATTGTATTTTCAAGAATAACATTGCAAGGTACGGAGGCGCAATTGACTCACACGCAGACTTTACAATTAAAAACTGCACATTTGAAAGCAACGACTCAGAGAGATGTGGCGGTGCAATAACTTCTTTCGGAGGAAAGAATTATATAGAGAATTGTACCTTTAACAATAATAAATCAGGAGAAAACGGTGGTGCAATATTCTATACAGAAAGTCTGTCAGAGCCGACAATTCGCAGGTCAACCTTCACAAATAATTATGCAAAAAAGAACGGCGGCGCAATCTTTGTTTCGGAACACACCGACTTTGACATCAGCTACTCAAATTTAACAAACAATAAATGTGGCAACAACGGCGGTGCAATCTTCCTCGGACAGCTTAGAAGTACAAATCATTACTTCAGAAATATGACCATTGAAAACAACAAATGCGGAAAGGAAGGCGGCGGAGTATTTGCAGATGCCTGGGGTTGCAACACAGCAGACATCAAGCTCTTTGGCTGGAACAAAATCAGATACAATACAGATGTGTGCGGAGCTGCATCTAATGCAAAAATGATTAAATCGACCTGTAGAACAGTATTCAAAATTATGGACGATTTTGACACATATAATTCCGACATCAGAGGAACAACAAACAGTGACGGAAGCTGTATGGTATTCCTTAACACATCATCAAATTATGTATACTACCACTCTTACGGAATGCAGAGCGGAGCATTCAAAGCCGATAACGGCAAGCTCGAACAGAGCGGAAGCGGTGTTTACTGGTACAAGTAATAATCAGGAAAACACTGTTCGGAAACAAATTAATTGCGATACAAAAGGCTCCCGACAAATCGCCGGGAGCTGTTACTTTATGTTCTGTGTGGCATTGATAATTTCAACCTGATTAAACAAGGTTCAAGCTTGTACTTCACAAATTCAAATGACTGTTCTTTTTCAAAAATCAGAATATCTTACAAGAAGCCTGTCACAGAGAACAACGCTGTTACTCTGAAATATATTTCTCAAGAGTCCAAGGAAACGGTGGTAATTTACGGCGACGGAATACTTTGCTGCTTAGTTGAGTTTATGTAAACAGAAGATTTTTTATAATATCGTAATTGACACAATAAAGCAGACTGCAATTTCTTAATAAACTGCAGTCTGTTTTATTTTCCGTATTTTACCCCTTAATTTCCGTATCGTCGTTGAATTTAAATACCAAAGTTCCGTCTTTGCGAACCGTAACCTTATCAGCTACCGTCAGCCAAAGGCAATTATCAAATTCGGTGAGCAGTTCGTCACGCTTTAAAAGGTCGGAAATGAAGCGGTCTATTGCTTTTCTTTTTGAAAGCTTGTTTTCCTTCTGATGTTCAAGCTCATCATATCTTGATTTTGCTTTTTCATAGCGGTCAACATAGTTGTTGTATCTCTCGGTATATTTTTCCTGATCCTGTGCCGATGATGAATTTTCGGCTATGCACTTTTTAATTAGTTCGGTAACGACTTCAA
>CAMKNF010000164.1 GCA_946414115.1 uncultured Ruminococcus sp.
CTCCTTGAGCAGATATGATACAAGCTCCTCCGACTGCTGTTCCGAGCCGACTATCGGCGTTACCTCGGTTTTGGTTTCTACCCTCATCATATGGATTGACGGTGCGCTTGCCTTGAGTCTGATTCCGTACTTACCGCTTTGCTTGATTATCTGCGGTTCTTCAAGTGAAAGCTCGTCAATTGTCGGCATAACGATGCCGTAACCTGTTTCCTTTACCTGCTCGTAAGCCTGCGCAATCTTGTCAAACTCCTTCTGCTTTTTGGATAGATTGTTGATACATTCAAGCAGTTCGCACTCGTCCTTGATTTCGATTTCGGTTTCTTCAGAAAGCACCTTATAAAATAGTGATGTGTCAATTCCTACTGATATAGTAGCTATTCCTCTGCCGAGATCGAGGTTTGTCAATTGAATATTGTTGATGTACTCACACTCTGACAACTCGTGAATTGTCTGCTGAATTTCACGAATCTTTTCTATTTTCTTTGCAGAGTCTTTGATTGAGTTGAAAATTACCGATTTCAGCCAATGCTCCTTATCAAGCTTTACTACCCATTTTGGAATATCAACCTTGATTTCACGAATAGGAAATTCAAAGAGAAGCTGTGCAAGCACCCTTTTGATTTCATTTTCACTTAACTCCATACAGCTGACAGGCAGAACAGGGACTTCATACTGCTTTGACATTTCTGCGGCAAGCGCAATTGTGTGCTCTGCTTCTGGTTCGGTTGAGTTAAGCAGGACGATAAACGGCTTATTGATTTCTTTAAGCTCATTAATTACTCGCTGTTCGCTCTCAATATAGTCCTCTCTTGGGATTTCACTGAATGAGCCGTCGGTGGTGATTACAAGTCCGATTGTTGAATGGTCAGTGATTACCTTTTTTGTACCGATTTCAGCCGCATCATCAAACGGAATTTCTTTATCTGACCACGGCGTTTTAACCATTCTCGGCATATCTTCTTCGTTGTAACCGAGTGCACTGTTCACAATATAGCCTACGCAGTCAATCATTCTGACTTTGAAGGTAGTGTTGTTTCCAAGATTAATTTCAACCGATTCTTCGGGAATAAACTTCGGTTCGGTTGTCATTATTGTTTTGCCTGCCGAGGACTGCGGAAGCTCATCAACCGTTCTTCTGTAGATGTTTTCGTCCTTTATATTAGGAAGAACAAGTGAGTCCATAAAACGCTTGATAAATGTTGATTTGCCTGTTCTGACAGGACCGACAACGCCGATGTAAACATCGCCGTCGGTACGTCTGGAAATATCCTGATATACGTTTCTCTCTTCCATTGTTTTCCTCCTAAATCTTCGGAATCAACAGCATTTGCGAGCTGTCAAGCGTTATGTTTTCCGCAGAATTTTCCGAAAGCAGTAAATCAAGCCTTGTGTTGTGAGTTTTGGCTATATCCCACAGGCTCTCACCCTGCTTTGCAAAATATAAGGTCAATGCACAGTTATCGGCAACAATCGGCTTATCTTCAAACAGTTCCATACCGCAAACCGCTCTTAAACGTTCCGCCTTTTCCGCACAGGCGCAGAGCTTTATTTCACACCTGACTTCAATTGTGTTGTCGTCGGCGAGTCGGTAGCTTATGCTTGAAATATGAGGCTGAATATTTTTTAATGTATTGAAATCTGACGCAGTATTGAATGTATGCTCGTATTCGCAGGTGCGCTCAATAATTGTTGGAATACTGTCTTCGTTGAGCGCAAGTATGCAGATATTTATTTTTCCGCCGGCTTTTAATCCGTTATCAAAATTCTGCTGTTCGCAGGAAACGCCGTCGGTAAAAATATCAAGTACCTTTGTAATCTTGCCGTTATCTACCTTCACAGAGATTTTCTCCATCTGTGTTTCAGATAAAGGAGCAACCTCGTTTGTAATTGAAAGCTGTTCAAACTCCGGTTTTGAGGCGCATTCGACCGAATATGAGTCAACGATTATTTCCTCATCGTCAATTAAGTAGCCTTCCTCCGTTACACAAAGCATAATATCGATAACAATTGACGGTTTTTCGGACAGCATATCATTTTTGAGTCTTATGTCATACGACATTATATCGCACTCAACATTATTGATAGTCTTCTCGTCAATACCTTCACAGTCAATAATCTGATTGAAAGGCAGAAGATAATCTATCTTTCCGATTTCTCCCGATTCGACATCAGAAATGTAAAGAAGCTTCAGATTGATTTCTCCGTTAATCATAAGCTTGCCTGTTACCGCCTTTGCATCGGTCAGGCTTACATCAACTGATGAACGTACTATCGACTCAATAGCAGGCTTATCTGCAACAGAAACTTCTTCACAGACATTGAACTGTTCCTGACATAAAGACTTCAGGTTGGTACAGCTTACTTTTTTCTTTAATGATTCAATACTTGAATCTTTTGAAGAGTAAATACTTGTCTTTGAACTTGATTTTACTTTAGCGTAAAGCGAAAAAGCCCCGTGCATGACAAGTCGTCTTGGGCTTAAAGCACGGCAGTTTATGTATTCTGATTTTGTTTTTGTAATAATTACAGGGTTATCGGGCGTTTCCTTAACAGAAAAACTCTGTGAAAAATTAACGCTCTGCTCACAGCATCTTATGGTCTTTTTTATGCTCTCAACGTACATTACATTGACAACGCAGGTTCCGTCAATCTGCAGCTGACCTCCGGAAAGGCTTTTTGACTGGATTTTTGGTGTGAGGGTGCATTTGAGAATTTTTTCAATATCCGGACAATAATCGGGCAGAGTAAGGTCAACGTCTGCGAGCTGTTCGGCAACCGTATCAAGCACCGTAACAGTGGTGCTGAACGTTCGGTTCTCCTGATTAAACTCCATATTTATCTCTCCTTTTGATTTTATATAATAAATATATTAGAGCATTAATCAAAATATACCGTATAAGAAAATTTGGCGCAAAAAATGAGCCGACATAAAGTCGGCTCATCAGAATAAAAACAATTATTTGAACGAGGAAATAATATCAGCGGCATACTTACGGATAAGTGTTGAATCGTGAACATTTACTATTCCGTCAAAGTTTACATCAGCTCTTTTTAACTGATCATCAGTTAATTTAATTATGTCAGCTGCGTGCTTCTGAACAAGAGTTGCATCTGCTACATTAATTACGCCGTCGTTGTTTACATCGCCGTAGAGAATCTGTTCAGTCGTCTCGTTAAGAGTAATTCTGCCGGAAAGCTTCATATTCTCGAATCCGGGAGTTGATGTAATGTCGATAAGTTTGCTGTAGTCAACAGGATAAGCAGTAATAACATTAAAATTGCTGTCCTTATATGCAACACCGAGTATTTCAATTTCAAGGTCAACTGTAGTTTCACCTGTTCCGATAATATCGAAGGTTACGGTTACAAAGTCTTTTTCTGTTGTAAAATCATACAAACCAAGGCTTGAGAAATCACCTTTAATTCTATTGTTCAAGTTAGTATTTACAACTGCACTTGAGATATTAGGCATTACTCCGTTCAGATTTTTCTGTGGGTCATATGAAAGCTTTGAGCTGTCATATGTAAGACACCATTGTGAGTTTACAAGCTTCATTGATGAAGTGAGTTTATAGGAAACGGTTACTGTTGAAGTGTCTTTGTTGTATTCCTGTGAAACAGGAGAAAGAATATTTGAAGTAGCGTTTACCTTTAAAGTATCTGTTACAGGAGTAGTTGTCGGTTCTGTAGGCTCGTTAAGAGTAATTCTGCCGGAAAGCTTCATATTCTCAAATCCGGGAGTTGATGTAATGTCGATAAGTTTGCTGTAGTCAACAGGATAAGCAGTAATAACATTAAAATTGCTGTCCTTATATGCAACACCGAGTATTTCAATTTCAAGGTCAACTGTAGTTTCACCTGTTCCGATAATATCGAAGGTTACGGTTACAAAGTCTTTTTCTGTTGTAAAATCATACAAACCAAGGCTTGAGAAATCACCTTTAATTCTATTGTTCAAGTTAGTATTTACAACTGCACTTGAGATATTAGGCATTACTCCGTTCAGATTTTTCTGTGGGTCATA
Source organism: uncultured Ruminococcus sp. (assembly GCA_946414115.1). Taxonomy (GTDB): domain Bacteria; phylum Bacillota; class Clostridia; order Oscillospirales; family Acutalibacteraceae; genus Ruminococcoides. The sequence goes on from CAMKNF010000164.1 coordinate 4,025, forward strand.
TGAAAGCTTTGAGCTGTCATATGTAAGACACCATTGTGAGTTTACAAGCTTCATTGATGAAGTGAGTTTATAGGAAACGGTTACTGTTGAAGTGTCTTTGTTGTATTCCTGTGAAACAGGAGAAAGAATATTTGAAGTAGCGTTTACCTTTAAAGTATCTGTTACAGGAGCAGTTGTCGGTTCTGTAGGTTTGGTAGTAGGTACTGTAGGCTTTGTAGTGGGCACTGTAGGCTTGGTGGTAGGAACTGTCGGATTTGTAGTGACAGGAACAGTAGTTGGAGTTGTTTGCGGATCAAAAACTG
>CAMKNF010000165.1 GCA_946414115.1 uncultured Ruminococcus sp.
AACCCGCATAAATACTGGGGTTTTCTTACTTGTCGTTCGGTAAGGACTTCATTGTCGGGAACAGGAGAACGTCACGGATTGCGGCGGAGTCGGTGAGAAGCATTGTCATTCTGTCGATGCCGAAGCCTATGCCGCCTGTCGGGGGCATACCAATTTCGAGTGCGTTAAGGAAATCCTCATCGGTTGTGTTCGCTTCCTCGTCGCCCTGTGCGAGTTGTTCCTCCTGCGCCTTGAAACGCTCTCTCTGGTCAATCGGGTCGTTAAGCTCCGAATAAGCGTTAGCCATTTCCCATCCGTTCATAAAGAACTCGAAACGCTCCACGTAGTCGGGATTTTCGGGCTTTTTCTTTGTGAGCGGTGAAATTTCAATCGGGTGATCCATTACAAATGTAGGCTGAATCATATGCTCCTCGGCAAATTCCTCGAAGAACAGGTTAAGAATATCACCCTTCTTGTGTCTGTCCTCAAATTCAACGCCCTTTTCCTTGGCGATAGCCTTTGCCTCTTCATCTGATTGGATTTCGTTAAAGTCAACGCCCGAATACTTCTTGACTGCGTCAAGCATTGTAATTCTCTCAAACGGCTTTCCTAAATCCATTTCAACGCCGTTATATGTGATCTTGGTTGTTCCGAGAACCTCCTGCGCAACGTGGCGGTAAAGATTTTCGGTCAAATCCATCATACCGTTATAGTCAGTGTAAGCCTGATAAAGCTCCATAAGAGTAAACTCGGGGTTATGTCTTGTGTCGACACCCTCGTTGCGGAATACTCTGCCGATTTCATAAACCTTTTCAAGTCCGCCGACGATAAGGCGCTTTAAGTAAAGCTCAAGCGAGATACGGAGCTTCAAGTCCTCGTCAAGCGCATTGAAGTGAGTTTCAAACGGACGAGCCGACGCACCGCCTGCATTTGCAACGAGCATAGGAGTTTCTACCTCCATAAATCCCTGCGAATCAAGGTATCTGCGGATACTGCTGATGATTTTTGAACGCTTCACAAATGTGTCCTTAACCTCGGGATTCATAATGAGGTCAACATAACGCTGACGGTAACGAAGGTCGGTATTTGTAAGTCCGTGATACTTTTCGGGGAGCGGCTTGAGTGACTTTGAAAGAAGCTTAACTTCTTTTGCGTGAACGGAAATCTCACCCATCTGTGTTTTGAAAACAAAACCCTTTACCTCGACAATATCGCCGATGTCCCACTTTTTGAGGAAGCCGTATTCTTCTTCTCCCAAATCGTCAAACTTTGCAAAAATCTGAATTTTGCCGCTACGGTCGTGCAAGTCCATAAAGGAAACCTTGCCCTTGCCACGCTTTGAAAGCAGTCTGCCTGCAACGCAGACGTCCTTGTTTTCGTATTCTTCAAAATTATTCTTTATTGTTTCGGTAAGTGTGTCACGGTCGCTTGTTGTAATTACAAACGGATCTCTGCCTGCTTCTCTGAGTGCGTCAAGCTTATCATACCTTACCTTGATTACATCACTTGTATTAGCCTGCTGGGGCTTCTGACTCATATTAACATTCCCTTCACTTGCAAATCAAACGGAAATAAACCTTACGGCATATTTCCGCTAATTTAAATTCTTATTTAGAAATTTCAATAATCTTGATTGCCTGAACTCCGCCGGGAGTTTCAACCTCAACAACGTCGCCTACGCTCTTATCCATAAGCGCTTTGCCGATTGGTGACTCGTCAGAGATTTTGCCCTCTCTGGGATTGGTTTCGTTTGAACCCGAGCCGACAATCTTGTACGTAAACTGTTTACCTGTTTTAATCATCTCAATTGTAACAACAGACGTGAGGTGAACGTGCTCGGTTGATGTGTTGGACTCATCAATGATTACGGCAGTTTTAAGAATTGCCTCGATAGTTGCAATTCTTGCCTCCATAATTGCCTGTTCGTTTTTGGCGTCGTCATATTCGCTGTTCTCGGACAAGTCGCCGTATGAACGAGCAACTTTGATTTTTTCAGCGATTTCCTTACGTTTTACGTTTTGTAATTCTGCAAGCTCCTCTTCAAGATTTTTAAGACCTTCCGCAGTAAGCATTGTAGGTTTAGCTGCCATTTTTATATCGTCCTTTCATATTAGGAATTAATGTGCATAAAAAACTGCATATAGATTTATTATATTCTTTTTCGTACTTATTGTCAAGCAAAACGATTATACTAAAACCTGATTAAAACCTTTATAAGATTTTTGAGCAGATTTTTTGTCAGACGAGTGAGATTCCACAGGAAGGCTGACGCCTTCCGAGGACAGCTCACGAAGTATGACAGAAAATATGCCAAAAAGATATTTTAGTTTTTAATTAGGTTTTAGTATTTATATATGCGCAAAGTGATTTTACCGTTTGCGAGGAGGAGTAATTTCGACAGAGCAAAGGCACAATAGAGCCAAGCTCATACTGTGAAGCAAGCGTGTAGAGTGCAGAACAGAAGTACTCCTCGTCAAAATCCTTCGGCTTTAACAGGTCAAATCCATTTGGCATTCGCAGATGATATTTGTAATATACAAGTCCGCTTGACGAGACTTTTGGACAGCCTGTTGTAAGTACAAGTGTTTCTTGTTTTAAGGGAAGTTTTTCCTCAATCACGCAAGGTGCAACTACAAATAATCGGTCATATAATTCCGAGATATTTTTCGTGACAACAGCAGAAGCTCCGAGTTCGTCCATTGCCCTTTCAAGCTCGTAGTGATATGAATTGAAATCGTTTGTTACAACCTTGACATCGGAGCAGTGCTTGAGAATATAAAACAGTATATCGTGTGAATCGCCGTCTGGGTCATAGATTCCGATTTTCAGCGTTTCGGGTCTTATACAGCTCTCAATTGCGCTCAACGCCATATTTGTGCAAAGCCGCTGTGAAAATGCGTTTGAAGAAAAGCGTCTGTAGCCGCTGTTATCGGGAAATTTCAGAGTCGGAGAACACAGAAGATGATTGCGCTGTGCTCCGATTATACTGTCGATTTTATCAATCCTGATTTTTCCGCTGTAACTTGTATATGTAAGTTGCTTTACGCTGACGCCTCTCGCCTTTTTTATTTCAACCTCAACTTTGTCGGTTTTTATCAGATAGAACAGCTTTTTTATTCCCTTTGGCTTTTCGGGAATCTTTATAGTAAGTGATGTAATCAAAAAAATACCCCCGCATAAATACTTAATTAAGTATATGCGAGGGTGATGTTATAAATTAATGTATTAGAAATTAATATTCCGACATCGGATCGTATTTCACACCGTAATACTGGCACTCAAAATGGAGGTGAGGTCCGGTTGAGTTACCTGTTGAGCCTGCATAACCGATAGTCTGTCCCTTGGAAACATGCTGACCTGTGCTTACAATTGCATTTGTAAGGTGTCCGTAAACAGTCAGCTTACCGTTGCCGTGGTCGATAAATACATAGTTGCCGTAACCTCCGCCGCAGCCGCAGCTTCCGTTTTTGCCCCAGTTATGAGGACAGCTGTTATTGGAAGCAATTACTGTTCCGCTTTCTGCCGCTACGATTGTTGTACCCATAGGAGTTCCTATGTCTATTCCTCCGTGGCTGTAACCTCTATTCTCTCCGAATGGCGAAGTGAGATAATAGCAACCGGGTGCAGGCCATACAAAGCCTGATGTTGTCGGAGGATTTACAGACGGAGTTTCGGGCTGTACGGGAGTAGTTGAGCCACCGCCGCCGTTGCTTCCGCTGTTGTCAGACGTACCGCTGTTACCCGAGTTGTTGCCGCCGAGCTGCGAAATCTTGTCCTGTTGGTTTTTATAATATGCTTTTATCTGACTTTCAAGTTCTGCGCTTTGAGCTGCTGCATTTTCAAGTGCACTTTTTGCGTTATTATTTGATTTATAGAGGTTACGAAGCGTTTCCTCGTTTTCTTCAAGCAGCTCATTAAGCTCTGACTGGTCTGCTTCAAGAGATGACTGCTGCTTTTCAAGCTCTGTTTTATCCTCTTCAAGAGCAGTTTTCTGTTCAGTGATTTTCTCAAGCTTTACGTTGATTCCGTCAATAAGCTCTTTATCATAGCTTGAAAGAGTCTGAACAAGTGAAACCTTATCGATAAAATCAGAGAAGTCCTTTGCGCCGAAAATGATTTCAATATCGCTGGCGTTTCCAGCCATATAGATCGTTCTTAAACGCTCGCAAAGTGTATCAAGCTGACCGTCAATATCTTCATTAGCCTTGTCAATATCTTTCTGCTTTTCCTCAATACTGTCGTTTAAATCGCTTATTGACTCTCTTGTAAGCGCAATTTTGTCGTCAAGAACTTCAATCTTGCTTACAAGAGCCTTATTGTACTCTTCTT
>CAMKNF010000166.1 GCA_946414115.1 uncultured Ruminococcus sp.
CCACCGAGATCTACACTCTTTCCCTACACGACGCTCTTCCGATCTCCCTTGCCCGAATCTGTAAGCTTTTTAAGCTCTTCGAAAATCATCAGTTCATTTTTGCTGTCAAGGTTTCCTGTAGGCTCATCGGCAAGGATAAAATCCGGATTGTTGGCAAGCGCTCTTGCAATTGCAACCCTCTGCTGTTCACCGCCCGACAGCTCCGACGGATAGTGGTCAATGCGGTGTGAAAGTCCGACTGTTGCAACAAGCTCCTCTGCCCTTTGTTTCATTTCAGCTTTGTTTTTAAACTCGCTATTTATCAGCATAGGAACCATAATATTCTCGTAAACCTTGAGGTGAGAATTAAGGTGGAATGCCTGAAATACAAAGCCGAGGGATTTCATTCTGACATCGGCAAGCTTGTTCTTGTCAAGCTTTGATACGTTTTCTCCGTTGATTATCACCTCGCCCGAGGTACAGGAATCAAGCAAGCCTGCAATCTGCAAAAGTGTGCTCTTGCCGCTTCCCGACTGTCCCATAACTGCGATAAATTCACCCTCGGTCAGTTTCAGCGAAACGTTATCCATAGCGGTAACTTTGTTGTTATATATTTTTGAAACATTTTTTAACTCTATTGTATTCATAATAAATCCTTTATTAGTTTATTGCGTCTTTCGGCTGAATTTTTGATAGCTTGTGTATCGTGATAAGCTGGCAAAGCAGAGGTACTATTACCGCAACTGCAAATGCTATTGACAGAAACATAAAATAATCGCTCCAATTAACTATGTAAAGGCGGTCATTGAATGTTCTGTGATAATTTATAAAATTAGCAACTGCTATGATTATAGCCGACAATCCGCCGCCGATAACAAAGCCTTTAATCGTCAGGCTAAGCTGTTCATAGCAAAAGCAAAGGAGTATCTGCCTGTCCTTATACCCGACAGCTTTCAGCAAGCCGATTTCACTTTTTCGCTTTTTAAGCGTACTCGTCGTTGACTGAATAATGTTTATTATACATATGACTGCAATTGCAAAAATCAGTATATAACAAGGCAGGCTCAAAATATTCGCCATATTTGAAACGCTTTCCGGTACCACAAACATAGAGTCAGGCAAAAAGAAACCAAGTTCGCCAAGCCGGTTTTGCACCTCAGGGATATTTTCATAATCATCAACTTCAACATAATGAATTCTCAGGCTTTTGTTTTTCCACCAGTTTGCAACTCTTGAGGTTTCCGAAGAAAGGTCAATGTTGCTTGCCTTTAATGCCATTTCCTCAATTTGTCTGCCTGTTTCTTCGGAATAAAATATGGTATTATAATTGCCGAACTGAGTAGGTGCATCATAATATACTCCGACTACCTTAAGCTTGTATTCAAGAGCAGGAAGCATTGCAATATCACTTTCTCCAAGTCCTTCTTCCACGCCCTCATAATTGAAAGTACATTCATAGTAGCCGCCAAAAGGAACAACTGTTATGGTCTGACCGACAAGGCTTTCTCCGTCTATGTATTCGAGGTCGTTTTTATATCCCGTTTGTTCATTGTAGTAATCATCATAAGGATAAAACAAATCAGGTACAATACAACTGAATGTCGGCGATTCATCAAGCGTTTTGCCTGCAATAACGGGTCGTTTTTCATCGCCGATAAGTGAATGCGCTTCTATATAAACATCTCTGCTGTCTGCATTTGACATTATTTCATTTTTTGTACCGCTGTCATCTTCAACATTTAAAACATCAAAGCTTACCCCGCGTGTACCCATAAGAGGATATACGCCTTTAACATGTTCGATATTTTCTATGCTTTTAACAACATCATCGGTTATTAATCTGTCACTCGGATACAGTTCCAGACTGTGCGACCTGAAATCGCTTTTGTATAAATTCAATGCGTTTGTCACTGTTACCGAAAAGCTTGAAATGATTGTAACCGACAAGGCAAGAATACACATAAGCGCAACAACAGCCTTGCTTTTTCCGTTGCCTCTTATGTTGTTTTTTGCAAGAAACCTTACGTTAGTTAATTTCATTTTAAACTCCTGAACACAACAATATATCAATTTATATTGATTTAGAGGTTAAATATTTTCTACATTCATAATATTATCATATAAAACAATAAATATCAACAATATTCTTGATTTTGTATAAAAGATGCAAAATTTTATTTCATTGCGTCCTTTGGCTGAATTTTTGAAAGCTTATGCAAAACAAGAATTTCACAAATTATCGGCACTAAAATTGCCATTAAAAATGCCACAGCCGTAATAAACAGATACAAAGCAGGATTTACTATGAATATACGGTTTGCATAGCTTCCGTTGCTGAAAACAAAATTAATTACCGTTATTGCAGTTGCGGATATTACTGCTCCAAGTGCAAAGCCTTTTAATGTTGTCAGCAATTGTTCAAACGTGATAATGCCGAATATCTGACCGTTTTTGTAACCTACTGCTTTCATCAGCCCAATTTCTTCTTTTTTATTTTTAACGGCATCTACAGAAAAATAAAGCATTAAGATAAATGTTACAAAAAACGCTGATGTTGTAAGAAATATGCTTAATATATTAAAAATATTTGTTATCAGAGGTGTTTCGGGATTTATTCCTAATTCAGTTCCCTCTATAACATAAATATTCATTTTTTGAAGCTCATCATAAACATAGTCGATATTATCAAAATCATCGACAGTAATATGAATATTGTGGTATTCCGGGTGATTTATAAAGCTTTCAAATTCCTCTTTTCCGCCTTCGGAATTATCAACTGCATTCTTTATAAGCTCTTTTCCCGTTTCTTCGGAAATATAAACCGTACTCGGTCCGCCGTCGGCAGTAGGAGATAAATAATACACCCCGACTATTGTCAGCTTAACCTCGAATGACGGAATTTCAGCTCTTTTAGAGTCTGTACCGTCAAAATAATCAAAAGAAAAATAACCGCCGCTTGGCAACAAAGTAAGGGTTTTACCGATAAGTGTTTCTGAATCCAGATACTCAAGACCGTCTGTTGCGTAAACATCTTCATCAAAGGGGTAAAAAAGCTGAGGAATAATACAGCTGAACGTTGGTGCTTCTTCAAGATTTTTGCCTGCAACAACGCGCCGTTTTTCTCCGCCGATAAGTGACCACACATCTATTATGGTATCTTTTTCATCAAACTGTTTTTGTAATGAATCATATGTACCGTTTTCGTCAGAGATATTTTCAATGCTGAAAAACTGATGTCTCATTTCGTCTTCAATATCAACAGATTCTACGTGTTTTATATTCCTGACAGTCTGCAAAGTTATTTCATCAAAGGTTTTGTTATCGGGATATGCTTCTATGGTACGAGCTCTGAAATCATTTCTGTATTCGTCCATACCGTTTGACAAGGTTATCGAAATTGAAGAAATTACAGTTAATGAAATAACAAGAATTGCAACAAGAAGGACTATCAAGCCGCTGTGACGGTTACCCTTGCAATTTGCCTTTGCAAGAAACAATATATACCTCAGTTTCATTTTATACTCCCGAATAAGTATTATTTATCAATTTATTTAGAATTTACTGCTGATTATTTTTATATTTATTATTTTAGCATAAATTTTTACAATATGCAACATTATTTATATAAAAAAGCAGCACGCATATACGTACCGCTTAAATTAATTAAATATTAAATATTAATTTTTCTTGTGTTTAGTGAGGTACTCTTCTATCTCAATTTTGTCGAGGTCGCCTAAGTCGTCACATCCTGCGAGGTATTCGTTGTGGTGGCGTACCTCGTGGTGCATTATGCGTACAAGCTGTTTGTACAATTCGTCACGGTTAAGGTGCCCGTACACTCGGTTTATCGAACCGTAGTAAAAGACAATTGCGTTGCCGAGTGAGTTGCGTATGTATTCGCCGAGAATGAACAAGTCATTGTGCAGTGCCTTAGGGTGTACTTTAAGCTGTGGAAGAAGTGAAATTCCTCCATTTAAATCCCGGTACAGCTCATAGGGCATTGAATCGGCTATTTCATCGAGCATCTGAGCACATTCTTCAAATTCTATCATATTTCGCAATAAGAATTAAAATATCAATAATCAAGGTAATCCTTGAGTTTTCTGCTTCTTGACGGGTGGCGAAGCTTACGCAATGCCTTTGCCTCAATCTGACGTATACGCTCACGGGTTACATTGAACTCCTTGCCTACCTCTTCAAGAGTGCGGCTTCTGCCGTCCTCAAGTCCGAGATCGGAAGAGCACACGTCTGAACTCCAGTCACCATCAAGTATCT
>CAMKNF010000167.1 GCA_946414115.1 uncultured Ruminococcus sp.
CTCGAGTGTGGGAACCTCGAAATAAACTTTTGTTTCACCATCAGCTGCTGATGCAGAACAAATTGAAAAACCTGCAAAGCAGGAAGCTGCCATTGTTACTGAAAGAGCAAGGCTGATGATTTTTGATGATCTTTTCATCGTTAATTCCTCCTTTTTGATTACTCATAATTTGAGTAATTACATTATATATCAAATTGATTATTTTTACAAGTACTTTTTAGGAAATATTGTTATATTTTTTTAACTTTTTTCTAAATCAGGAAAAATCAAGATATTATGTACTATTCTACTTATGTATTATTTATATTTCATATTTTTTATTACTTCAAATCAATAAATAAAGAAATATATTAAAACAAAACTGTTGATTTATCTTTTAAAATATAGTATGATATTATAGATAAAATATAAAGGAGGTATCACAGTTGGACGAAAACAAGGATTTTCTTACTTCTGAAACAGAAGGCGAAAACAACATAAATTCCGACGCAGATACAACAACTAACGAAAGTACTCAGGAAAGCTTTTCCGGAGCATTCAGCGATGAAATTGCCGAAACACAGACAGACTCTACACCGGAAGTTGCTCCTGTTGACTACAGCGTAAGCGCTCCCGTTGCTGTTAAAAAGAAGAAAAGCTTTATCCAGCTTCCTATTATTATTTCACTTGCTATTCTTATTCTTGTTGCTCTTGGTTTTTTAGTATTCAAGATATTCTTCAACACAAGCGTTGTAGGAACATGGACTGTTAAAGATTCAGCTACAGCAGATGAGGCTACAACCGCTACTTCCGATGAAGCTGCAAAGAATTACTACACCTTTGAGGACGACGGTACTGCTTCGATTCATCTTGGTACTATGAAAATGGTTGGTACATATTCACTTGAAGAAAAAGACGGTACAAGAACTATTGATATAAGTATCCCCTCTGCTCTTGAAGGCTCATTTGAGTACAAGGTTTCAGGTAATGAGATTGGCGGCAGAACACTTACTCTTACAGACACAAGCTACGGTCAGAGCATTGACCTTGAAAGCACAAAGCTTGTTATTCCTGAGATGAAGCCCGACGCTGACTTTAAGCCAAGCGAAAAGCTCACAGGCAAATGGACTTATGACGACGGATATTACAAGATGAGCTACGAGCTTCGAGAGGACGGTACGTCTACTGTAAGCCAGTCTGATATTCTCTTTGCAGACGGTGTTTACAACTACACTGACAACAAAATTACAATTAAGTATTACACAAATCAAGAGGTTACTATGGAGCTTAATTACGAACTGAAAGACGATTCTATTATAATTGACGGCATTCAGTTTGTAAAAGATACAGGTTCTTCCTCTGACGAATCATAAACAATAAATTAAATTCATTCAGGCAGCAGCGGTTTTCCGCTGTTGCCTTTTGTGTTTTATAGGGATTGTGACTTTATTTCACTGGTTATCAAATGAAAAGAAAACTAATCACGGCTATTCTGCTATCTTTAATTTTCCTCTTTTTTGCTGTAAGCACTGTTTATTCCGAAGCTGAAAGAAATTTGTCTGTTTTTGAGGAATGTAATAAATATTTCACAGACAATAATTCTGACGGCTCCTTTATTTACGGCTGCAATTTCAGCACTCTTTATTCTTCAAGGATTCTGCCCTCATTAAATGTCCGTTACGTAAAAACTGACGGGATAATACGTGCTGTCAGTCACAATGGCAGTTGTTCGTATGCTTTGCATGAAAAAAAGAGAGCGTATTTTATAACTGAACTTAACGCCGCAAACGGCGAATGTTTTACATATTCGTTTGGTAATCTGAAATCAATTGAAAACAGTTCGTTTGCTTTCAGCAACGGCATAGCGTACCTTATCTTTACAGACGATACCTACACTTATGTAAGGTCATATGACAGCAACGGAAAATCATTAAGAAAATACACATTTGATGAAAACATTCAAAGGCTTGTAACAAATGATTCCAAGGTATATGCTCAACTTTACAACGGAGAATTTTACAGACTTGACAAAAGCGGCTCACATTACTGCATCAGCATCAATATGAGATATGATTTTTGCAATGCAGGCAACGGATATATTTACAGCGAAGCAGGTACGCTGTTTTCACTTTCTGAAAACAGGATTGAACACATTTCGGGAACAAAGCTTAACTGTATTGTCAAAAGAGAAAACAGGATTGTTTATTCCGATGATTGGACAATAGAATATAACGGAAAGTTTTATAAAAGCAAAAACAAAATCCAAAAATTATTCTTTTATAGAAATAATGTTGCTTTTCTTGATAATAATTTAAATCTGCACACAATTAAACTTTCTGACTTTAAGGAATCTGACAGTGAATTATTTAATAATTACGGCAACGAAAGCAGCAACGGAACCATCAAAGTTAATTCAAACGGATATATTACAGGTATAAACAGCGGAACAACAGTTACAGATTTCAAAAAACACTTTTCAAACGAAGTAATCATTTATGACAGGGACGGAAATGAAATAACAAGCGGCAAAATCAAGACCGGCTATCGTGCAGTAGTTTCCGACGTTATTTACGAAATTTCAGTTTTGGGAGATATTACGGGCGAAGGTAATGTAAAATCAAACGATGTTTCAGCTCTGATGTCTTATTTTGTGAATAAATCGGATTTAAGCGGTGTGTATCTTAAGTCAGCCGACTTTAACAGCGACGGTAATATTGACAACAAAGACCTTGTCGGCATCGCAAGGAAAGCAGAAAAGTAATCACAGCATAAAAAGTCGAGTGCCTCGACACGCAATTCGTGAAGACAGGTTCTGCTGTTTTTAAGCCTTTTTGCCCGAGCGCAACAGAGCAATTTCCTATAAGGTAAAAATAAAGCCTCCGAGAAATCGGAGGCTTTAATATTAAGCTATATCATAAATTATTGATTTGACTGCGTTTCTACAGTTTCTTTGCCTTTGCTGACAATAATCGTAACATTAGTACCGTATTCAACAGTGTCGCCCTCTTGGTGACTTTTATAACCGATTACTCTGTCCTCGGCAACAGTGTTGCTGTACTGATACTCGGCAGTTGCAAGAAGTCCCTGCTCGGCAATATCAGAAGCGGCTTCGTCAAGCTTTAAGCCCTCAATCTTTGGAAGCTCACGCATTTGAGGACCTTTGCTGACGGTAATGCTGATAAGTATTCCGTCCTCCTGTGTAACCTTTGAGCCTGCGGGAGGATTCTGCGACATAACAGTTCCCTCTTTATACTGGTCACTGTATTCATCAGTGTATGAGCGGTAAACGGTAATTTTTGTGTCACCCTCCGCCTGTTTCATAACGTCATCATAGTTCATTCCGACATAATTCGGAATTGTCGCACCGGTCCACTCGGTGCTTTGAGTAGACTCGACGGTTTCAGATGTATTTCCTCCGAAAACTCCTGCAAGCGGGTTTTGCATAAGCCAGAAAACACCTGCAATTCCCAAAACAAGAACGGTTATTGCAGCGGAAATAATAACAATTGACGTATGTGACATTCCGTTGCGTCCCTTTTGAGATTTGTCGCTCTTTGAGAGATTCATACTTGCAGTTCTGGAAATTTCCTCCTGAATAGCTTTCGCTGTGTGCGCAACAGAAAGCTGTGAACGAAGCTCGTCAAAATCGGTAATTCTGTTTTCACGCTCAACCTGTAAACCATTTGCAAGTGCCGAAACAACGTGAGGCGGCAGACGCTTGACAGTTGTAGTGCTCATCAGAAGTCTGCTGTCCTTGCGGCGCTCGGGAGCGCTCTTGGGAAGATGTCCCGTTAATGCATAGAAAAGTGTTGAGCAGAAACCGTAAATATCGGTAATATCATCAAGCGGAAAATTATCGTCGTACTGCTCGGGTGCAGCCGCACCGGAAAAGAGCTGTGATTTGAGAGGTGTGCCACGTTTGCGCTCATTCTCTGTGGCAAAACCGCTTATTTTGATTTTGCCCGAAGAAGTTATGAAAATATTCTTGGGTGCAATTGCATAGTGACCGACTCCACGCTTGTGAAGTGCCTCAAGCGCAGAAATAACGGGCATAAACAACGGACGTGCTATATCCCATTCAAGACTGCCGTTACTGCGCTCAACATATTCTTCAAAAGGAATTAAATCCTCGTTTTCCTCTACTAC
>CAMKNF010000168.1 GCA_946414115.1 uncultured Ruminococcus sp.
GAGATACTTGATGGTGACTGGAGTTCAGACGTGTGCTCTTCCGATCTCAACGTGGTCAACTGCGTGTATAAAATTAATTATATTTACCATCGCCCTATAAGGCATAGCAGCAGTAATATCTCCTGCAACAGCGTCGGGAAGCGTCGGACGGAGATTTGAGCGAGAAAGCTCGTTTTGCCAAGTGCGCTTACCGTCGAGAATATCTCCGAAACGCTGAACAAGAATATGACCTGCACCAAGCATATTGGTAAGCTCACCAACTTTTTGAGCATAAGAAATCGGCTGATTAAACGGAACATTGAAATTGTGAGATACAAGAATTGCAAGGTTTGTGTTACTGCTCTTAAATTCTTTATAAGAATGACCGTTTACCACAGCAAGGTCGTTGTCGTAGTTTTCCTGACTTACAAATCCGCCTGGATTCTGACAAAATGTTCGAACCTTATTTTTATATGGCTTAGGATAACCGATAAGCTTGGATTCATAAAGTACTTCGTTTACCTTTTCAATGATTTCATTTCTGACCTCAACTCTTACACCTATGTCAACCGTACCCGGAATGTGTTCAACTCCGTGCTCTGTACAGATTTTTTCAAGCCAATCTGCACCCCTCCTGCCTGTTGCAACTACAATGTCATTTGCCCTCAGTTCAAGAGATTCTCCTTTTACATTATTTGCAAAAATTCCTACACAACAATTATTTTCGATTATCAAATCTCTGCATTCACATCCGAAGATTATTTCTACGCCGCTTTTTATAAGGTGCTTTTCAATTGCAAGGTAAAGCTGTTGAGCCTTTTCTGTGCCGAGATGCCTTATCGGGCAATCTACAAGTTTGAGTCCTGCCTGAATTGCCCGCTTTCGGATTTCCTTTACTGCTTCGGGGTTGGATACACCCTCAATATGCTCATCGGCACCGAATTCAAGATAGATTTTATCTGTGTAATTTATAGTGTCCTGAGCCAAATCGTCACCGATAAGCTGTGGCAAATCACCGCCGACCTCACTTGACAGAGAGAGTTTGCCGTCGGAAAATGCTCCTGCGCCGGAAAAGCCTGTTGTTATGTGACAATACGGCTTACAGTGTACACATTTTTGCGTTTTGATTTTTGGACAATGTCTATTTTCAATTGACTGCCCTTTTTCAATTATAACAATTTTTGAATCAGGTTTATTCTTTATAAGTTCAAGAGCGGTAAAAATTCCCGCAGGACCGGCACCGACAATAATTACATCGTATTTCATTCTATAATCTTCTCCCTTATTTTGATAATTTATTGAACCGAAACAGTACATTGTGCAACTACTCCGCTTGGAGTTCTGCATGTTATTACAGATTTTCCTACACCAACAGCCGTAATAATTCCTTTATCGGGGGATACATCGGCAACCGAGCTGTCTGACGAAGAAAAGCTGATGTGGTAAGCTGTAGTTCCGTTTAAAAAGCTCGTACTTATAGTATGAGTCTGACCGCATTTAAGATTTAGCTTAGTTGAATCAAGCACTAAATCCATAGCCATAAATTTTACAGAAACAGAATAAGACGCAGTTTTGCCGTCATTTGTGCAATAACGAATTGTAGTCTTTCCCATTCCTCTTGCAACAACTTCTCCGTTGCTGTTAATTGTTGCAACACTGGGATTGTCACTGCTCCACCTTGACGAATATCCCTCATACTGCTCACTGATAACGGGGCTTTGGTAAAAGCTTTCCCCTAAGCCGAGTTCAATACTTTCATCATCAAAGCTTACATTTACTTTTTTAAGAAAAAGCTCGTTGAGCTTATCTGCAATAACAGGACCGTAAATTTTCTTTGCGGCGTATGCAAGCGGATGGATTCCGTCGCCCTTTTTCTTTTCTTTATTATACATAAAATATTGTGTTGTAATTTCGTCGTTAATGTCGCAAAAATCTGTTTCACTGCTTATATCAACGTAAGCGATATTCCATTTTTTGAGGACTTCTGTAATTGTATTCCAGTATTTATATTGATAGGGATTTTCATTTCTGGTATGGCAAAGAACAAAAAGTTTTAAGGAATCAGCATAGTTTTCATTTAGAAAATAGCATATACTTTCAAGTGCTCCGGCAGTAGTATATTCATTATAGTTCCCCGATTTATCATTTATATCGGTTACTTCGCCTATCTTGACTTTCTGAAACAGGTCGTTGAATCCACCCTCAAGCAAAACAATATCGTAATTTCCTTTCATCTCCCGAACACGTTCAAGGATACTCCTATCATCAGGAGAAGTTTTGTTTTTTTGCTTTGCAATCGTTGTTCCTGCAACCGATTTGTTTACAGATGTCATATTGTAAGTGTCGGTAATATAGTTGCAGTAGGAGTAAAAGTCACTTCCTAAAATATTAGTACCTGTTCCCTTTGCTACGCTGTCACCATCACAGTACATAGTTTTGCCGTAAAGGAAGTCGGTTCTGCTCTCAATATTTTTGGCAACAGGAAGCTCACTTTGAGGGATTTCATTCATAACATATTTCTCAATAAGTGATATATCGGAAGGTGTGACAAGAGTATCGCCGTCAACATCGCAGTTTCTAATCTGACTTTCATTAAGCTTTTGTTTTTCGCCAATATATTTCTTCATCAGAATAATATCATCGTCATCAACTGTTCCGTTTAAATCAGCGTCACAAAATAAAATAGCAGAAATGCTTTCAAAGGTAAGATTATGATTTTGAGCATATTTCTCGGAAAATGTGCCTTTGTACCCTTTTATGATAAAACTTTTATTATATGAATATGACTGCTTGCTGACAGTCTTTTTTGAATAATGGTCATTTATATTTTTCGAGGTCGAACAGCTTACACCGAATGCGTCTTCTCCGATTGAAAAAACGGTATAAGGCACAACAATCTCTTTAAGTTTACGGCAGTTCATAAAAGCACCGTATTCTATAGTATTAAGCCCGTCGTTTAACTTTACAGAAGATAGATTTTTACATCCGTAAAATGCCCACCAGCCGATTGAATCAATTGAAGAAGATAAAGTGATTTTTTCTATATCAGAATTATAAAAAGCCGCACTGCCAATTGAAGTGACAGTGTAATCATCAATTTTTTCAGGCATTGAAATATTCTTTTCCGTGCCAAGATAGTCGGTGATTTCAGCATTGCTTTCACCGATAACGGTATACTTCCAAACGCCGTCATCAGTGAAAATTTCTGAAGTCTTTTCTGAATTCATGGCAGCAGCCGACAAACACGAGATAAAAAATATCAAAACAGAGAGTATGTATGCAATAAACTTTTTCATTAAATCCACCATTACACAAAGAATTATTGAGATTTGTGTAAAGTCCTTTATACCATAATAGTTACATAATCATCTTAATTTTACTATTTTCAGCAATTTTTGTAAAGCCACAAATACTATTTTTTTATGAAATTTAAAAACAAATTATGCTAATACAAAAACAGCCGACACTAAAAAGTGCCGACTGCTCTTGGGGTATATTGGGTTATAGAAGGAATATATCAGATTAAAACGAAATAAGCATTGGAAGAAGGATGTTCCTCTCTACATCACGTTAATTTCAAAACTCCAAAACAAAATTACCTAAAAACAAAAAATTAAACATTCCAATGCTTATTTCGTAATGTTTGTTAAGTTTGCCGCTTTTTTTACTTTACGAGTATATTTTACCTTAATATTCTTTTATATTCAATTGCATTTGCAACGAAACAGAAGTCCATATGTAGAATATTGCGTGATAATTTTATGAATAAATAACAAAATTTTTACAAAACATTTATAATAAGCGTAGGAAAGTGATTTTTATATTTCTATTTTAATAACGCAACAACGGACAGTCATAGAAACTGCCCGTTGTAAAGTGATTAATTTATTAATAATTTATGCAAGAATTTCATCAGCAAGCTGCTCAAGAAGAGCCGTTGTATCTTCTTTCATTGAAGAGCGGATTGAAACTGTTGTAGGAACAATTTCAATATTCTTCATTTTCTCAAAATATGAAGTTATAACCTTGCCTGCCATAGGTGCCCATGAGCCGTTCTCAATGATACCCACCTTGCGGTTTCTGTAGATCGGAAGAGCGTCGTGTAGGGAAAGAGTGTAGATCTCGG
>CAMKNF010000169.1 GCA_946414115.1 uncultured Ruminococcus sp.
GGTCAGAAAATAGAAAACAGTGTCATCATTTTTGCTCGTCAAATAATCTGCAAGGTAATTGTCGGGATACCTTGAGCTTAGTGAAAAAGCATTTGTACCGAACAAATTTAAAAGTTTATCACTGTTATTGGGTACAGCAAAGGTATTTGCTCCGTCCGTCATTTTCTTAATCAGATTTTGAAAGTCACAGCTTGTAATATGAGTATCGGGACCAAACTTAACATCATATTTATAATCAAGGGACAGACATTTAAGCGTATCGGAATTGCTGAACTGCGATGGGTCGATAATATAGTAAACCGTATTATCGCCGTTAGCGTGCGTCATTACTCGCTTGAATTTTAAGTATTTATTATTTATGTAAACAGGATTTGAAGTAATCGTATAGTATTCATAATACTCACCGCTTCCTTCGGAAACCTTTAATTTATAGCTATCCTGATAATCATTTATCTGTAGGGTTACGCTGTCCTCGGCATCCTCCGGTCTCATATAATCATTAAGCTTAATCTTAGTTGAAACACCCACAGTCATTTCTGCCTCAAGCATTTCGTTAATTCTGCTGTTTACATTCTGTAATATCGTTTTCTGATATATTTTTAATGTATTCATATAACCGGCATATTCGTCTGAATCCTCGCCGTATTCCTCCAGAATGAACTCACCTTTCATATCAAAATACTCTGAGGCAAGGAGCATACACATTGAAAGCTCCGTAAGCTGGTCGCCGATTACTGTATTTACATACTGATATTGCTGGTGGCTGAACGGGAAATATTCATAAGCCATATCAGCGGCGCATTCAGCAAGCGTTATTGATTGATTGCTGTTTTTTGTCAGGTTTGAGCTGAACTGGTCAACAAGATTCATAAGACTGTCGTCAACACTTGTGCCGCCAAAAATAATCTTCTTTGCGCCATACATATTTTTATCATTGTAGGCAGAAGAGGGAACTTCTTCCTTACACATCTGAGCAAAACCGTGCATCATTAATTCAAGATTATCTTCGTAAGCGACCTTGCAGGTGTCGTTATTCGGGTCTTCCGAATATTTTAGCGCACTGTCAATGTAATCGTCTAAATAATTACAGGCAAGAGTTGCATTATTATTGTCTATTACATCAGTAATATATTCCTTCCATTTATCATCGACTTCTTTTTTTGCCTCTTTTACTCTGTCTTCGCCGAGCATTTGCTCAACAACGGAAAAGCAGTCGTAAATATCCACCTTCAAATCCTTAATCTCTGAAAGAATTTCACCGCACAAAGACTGGATATTTTTCAATGACTTTCCGGTACCGCCCATAAGTATAGTATTGATTAGCGAGGCGGCTTTATTTACTTCTTCACTTCCTGTTGCGTCACCAATCGCATTCAGTGATACATTAATAATTTTGGCAGTAGTACGGTAGCCAAAATCCAGGAGCTTATTAGTACCGAAGGTTGCAAGGGCACCTTTAAAACCTGCTGCAGATACTAAATAAACATTTGATGATAAAAGAACCGTAATCATAAGCAGAAATGCCGCAATTCTTTTTGACATCCTTTTAAGCATTGACATCAGACTCCTTTAGAATTTGGGAACCACTGAATAAATCACGCTGAAAGCTGTTTGCACATCTTGCTTGCATATTTTCCGTCAGCTTGTCCAAAAAATCCTCGTAATGCGTCAGCATTACTGCGGTTTATTTGTCCAACCTGACAAAAAATCTGACTACGCAATATGCACAAACGATTTAATCAGTGTTTCCCTAGTTTTTGGTTTTGATAATCCTTTAATTTATAAGGAAGTACCGATTTAAGCAGTATTTCCTTAATATTTATTATGTAAAGTATAAGGTGTTTTGTAAATTAATTCAATAAGAAATGCCTAAAACGACGTTAAAACGGCTCAAAACGACATAAGACAAGCCGCACACCTCACATTTCCTGTTTACTTGCATAAAACATACGGAAAATGCGCCGATATGCGGCTTACTTTAAATATAAATAATCAGGTTATCCCTTTTAGTAAGCTAAACGATAATTTAGTTCAATTCGGAATGCGTAATTCGGAATGCGTAATTAATGGTCGCTACGCTCCGAATTTGTAATAGTGCGTGTTGTTTGGACAGGTTTGTTTGCTAAACAAAATTGAAATATGTTACGTTTCCTCTATATTCGTAGGGAACGACCCCTGTGTCGTTCCTAACTGACGTTCATCTAACTTATGTAGGAACAACACAGGGGTTGTTCCCTACACTATAAAATTTAACGTAACCTATATATTAATTTAAAATTCGGGCTACAATTTTTTCCAAATAAGCCGACTTTTCCACTCGATTTGCGAGCCGAGGCACTCGGCAAATTATAGTTTATCTCATTAAATAAGCCAAAATTAAAAGCTTAATTAAAGGGATAATCAGAATAAATAATATTAGCTGTAACTTTCAGTCGTTTTTATCAGGCAGTTGTCCGAAATAAAGCATAAGGGCTTTTTCGGCGTCGCTGCTGTTTTTGGTGAATTTTATTTCGGAAATATCGAATAAAATGCAGCCGCAGTGACCCTTGAAGGTCGGAAAGCATATTACCTTTAAGTATGTATCAATCTCGGGACTGTAATCGATTATCTCCAGAGTTTCACCGTAAAGCGTTGCTCGCTCGTAACTGCGAAGCCATTTGGAGTCCATATTGCTGAACAGACTGCCAAAGGAACTGCCGATAAGTCGCTTTAGCGGTAACTTTTCAAGTTTAGCAAGTGCAGGATTGCCGTATCTGAAAATCCAGTCAACTGCGTGACTTTCCTCGTTGAATATCATCTCAATATCAGTGAATGCAAAGGGAAGATTTTCAAAGCTGCTGTAATGCTTGCGGTATTCTTCCTCCGTTGTGGGAATTCCGTCTTTTCTGAAGCTGCTGATAATGCTCTTCTGCTTTGAACGGAACTGCTCAATAATCTGATTTTTCTTTCGTATTGTATATATCAGCGATTCTCCGTTGTTGAGGTTAATATTGTCGGATATATCGTGTATTGCCATTGCAGACACAAGGCATCCTCGGTGTACCTTTATAAATCCGTCGCCAAGATTTTCTTCAAGCTCGGAGAGCGTCATTCTCGTTTGATAAATCTTACCGCCTGAAATATGTATCTCCACTATCTTTTTTATCATAAGAACATAAAGAATCGTGCTGATATTGAGTACAACTTTTCTTCCGTTTGATACTATAGTAATATGTTTTGCCTCCTGCAAATAAGACACCTCCGATTTTTATTCAGCAAAGGGTGATTTTTTTAATAATTATAACACATACTGCAAAAATATGAAAGAGTATATAAAGGCAGACTCAAGAGTAGGCGCAGAGGCGGAATATATCACTGCCAACTTAATTCTCCCGTTACTATACATAACATAATAAAAATTGATTTTAAAGCACTCCATAGTTCAAAATCTGCGTCGCTGTAAATAAAGAAAAAAGTAAAATCACAAGTACAGTGCGATAAGAAATATGTACAAATTTTCTTTTTTTCTTAAGAGCTTCTTAAAATTTTAAAGTTTTTCTTGAGTGATTAAAAATTTCAGAAAAAATTGCATAATTATACGCAATTTTTCAAATTTACTCCCTGTATATAAGGAAACAAGAATTAACTTTAAAATGAAAGGAGATTTTTTATGCAGAAAAATTATGAAAATAAAAAAATAATTAATTCCAATTCCGAAACAAATATAGAAATTCCAACTGTTTTTACAGTAAAAAAGGCGGTGATATTATGTATCTGAATGATATAGTATCACGCTTTCAGAGTCCGAAGAAGAACGGAAATAACAGCTTTATGGTGCGTTGCCCCTGTCACAACGACAGCACGCAGAGCCTGTCAATCAGTGAGGAGAACGGCAAAATACTGCTGAATTGTTTTGCAGGGTGCCGCACCGAGGACATCTTACATTCAGTCGGACTTGAAATGAAGGATTTATTCACGGACAAGCCGAGTTTTA
>CAMKNF010000170.1 GCA_946414115.1 uncultured Ruminococcus sp.
CGTGTGCTCTTCCGATCTCCCTGAATGTGCTTACGCCTGTAAACAGAATGAATATCGCAACCGCCGCACCAAGGTAGCCGTCAATCATAAGTCCTGTAAGATTTGAAATCACAAGACCGATAAGCACAATTGTTGTTGCAACGCAGTCGGTCAGCGAGTCAAGAGAGGTTGCCTTCAGCGCAGAAGAGTTAATCTTCTTTGAAAGAATTTTATTAAAGAAGTACATCCAGAGCTTTACAACAACCGATGCGATAAGAATACAGGCAGAAACAAGCGTTATCTCGGTAGAAGTGTCGGGAGAAATAATCTTGCCGATTGAGCTTTTCAGAAGTTCGATTCCGACAAGCAGAATAACAACCGAAATACCCAAGCCTGCAACGTATTCGTATCTACCGTGACCGAAGGGATGTTCCTTGTCGGCAGGACGGCTTGCAAGCTTGAAACCGAGAAAAGTTACAACAGAGCTTCCGGCATCGGAAAGATTGTTGAAAGCGTCGGCAACTACGGAAATTGAAGCCGACACAATGCCTGCCGTCAGCTTGGCGGCAAAAAGGCACAGGTTGAGAAAAATTCCCACAATTCCCGACATATTGCCGTATGCAGAACGAACCTCGGGATTTTTAATATCGTCGCTGTTTTTTACAAACAGCCTTGTCAATAGCTTTATCAAAACAAACACCGCTTACTTTTTAGAATCAGGACATATTACCATAATATGCCTGAAAGATTTATGCTCTAATAAGCTATTTTATACGGCAAACGTCGGTTAGTCAAGAGAAACTATTTTGATTTTAAAAGTCTTGCGGCGTACAGTACGCATGCAACGCTTACACCCGTATCGGCAATTACGGACATCCACATTGACGCAATTCCGAATGCGGCAAGGATGATTACAGCCGCCTTTACTGTGAGTGCAAAAATTATGTTTGTCTTGACTGTCCTCATAACCTTGCGTGAAAGCTTAATTGCATCGGGGAGCTTTACAAGGTTGCCCGAAGAAAGCACAGCGTCTGATGCTTCAATAGCCGCCTCACTGCCAAGTCCCATTGCAATTCCGCAGTCGCTTGCCGACAGTACGGGAGCGTCGTTGATTCCGTCGCCGACAAAGCAGACCGCCTTTGACTGCGTTTTAATTTCTTCAACCTTGTCAAGCTTGTCACTCGGAAGCAGATTTGAATAGCACTTGTCAAGTCCGAGCTTTTGGCTTACCTTGTCGGCATTGCTTTTTGAGTCGCCTGTGAGCATTACGGTGTTCTTAACTCCGAGCTTTTTCAGCTTTGAAATAACTTCCTGCGATTCTGTACGAACAGTGTCGCTCACGCTCAATGCACCTATAAGCTCACCGTCATAGACGACAAAAACAGATGCGTTGCCTGCAAGCTTTTTCTGCTCGTCATTGAGGATTTTCACTCCGCCGCATTCAAGCTTTTTCCCGTTGAAACGTGCACTTGTGCCGTGTCCTGCCGATTCGCTGTAGTCGGAAAGCTGTGGGAGTTTCAGATTCTCGGCTCTTTTCTTAATCGCAGTTGCAACAGGGTGAACGGAGTGCTTTTCACAGGCGGCGGCAAGGGCAAGAACCTCGCTTTTACCATAATTGCCAAAGGGTGTTATGTTTTCAACCTCAAGCTTTCCGCTTGTCAGCGTTCCAGTTTTGTCGAATACAAACGAGTCAGCCTTTGCGAGAGCTTCAATGTATTTTCCGCCTTTTATCAGAACTCCGATTCTGGAAGCCGCTCCGATTCCCGAATAGTAGGAGAGGGGAACGGAGATAACAATGGCGCAGGGACAGGATGCAACAAGGCAGACAAGCGCCCTGTATATCCATTCGCTGAACTCGCCAAGACCGAGCAGAGGAGGAATAAACGCAATTGCGGCGGCGATGATAATTACAATTGGTGTGTAGATTGATGCAAAGCGTGTAATCAGCTTTTCCTTTTGTCCTTTTCGTGCGGCGGCATCCTCAACAAGCTGTAAAATTCTCGATGCAGTGCTGTTACCGTACTCCTTTGTCGTTCTGATTTCAATAAGTCCGTTTCCGTTGATTGCGCCGCTCATTACCTCACTGCCGACCGTTATGTCAACAGGCAGACTTTCACCCGTAAGGGCAGAGGTGTCAAGAGTTGATTTTCCGTTTGTGACCACTCCGTCAAGCGGAAGTCTTTCATAGGGCTTAACCACGATGATACTGCCTGTTTTTACGCTTTCGGCAGGAACAACGGTTTCTGTTCCGTCTTTCACGATTGTAGCCGTATCGGGGCGAATCTGTGCAAGCTTTTTAATATCTCTGCGTGATGCGTCAACGGCGATGTCCTCGATAAATTCACCGAGTGAAAAGAGGATTGTTACCATAGCCGCCTCAACAAATTCACCAAGACAGAAAGCGGCGACAACGGCAACGGCGAGCAGTACGGTTTCGTCAATCTTCAGCTTAATTGCGTTTTTTATACCTTTCAGAAATATCTTATAGCCTGAAAGTAAAGTTGCAGTTACACTTAATATTAAGAGAATTACGGTGGAATATGTCTGATTTTCAGGCAGTGTAAGGTGCAGAACAAATGCCGCAATACCGAGAACGATTGCAACAATCAGCATTACAGTGTCTGGGTTTATTTTGACTTTTTGCTTTTCTTTAGGCTTTTTATTGCTGTCAACTACGGTTACTCCGTCCTCAATGCTGTCGCAAATCTGCTGAATCTGCAAAAGCGAGTCAGAATTTTCAGAGGAGAATGAAAGAATTTTTGTGGCAAAATTAAAGCTTACGTTTTCAAAGCCATGCGTATCTGCAATCTTGCTTTCAATTTTTGATGCGCAGTGAGCGCAGTTGAGATTTTCAAGAGTGTAAGTGTACTTCTTCATAAATCCTCCTTATTCGAGAACGTGGTCAAGTCCCATTTCAATGATTTTCTTAACGTGGTCGTCGTCAAGGCTGTAGTAAATCTGCTTGCCCTCTCGGCGCACACGCACAAGCTTGTTCTGGCGCAATACACGAAGCTGGTGGGAAATAGTGCTCTGCTCCATATTCAGAGCCTCAGCAATGCTCAGAACCGACATTTCGTTGTCGGAAATTGTGAACATAATTCTGATTCTCGTTGAGTCGCCGAACACCTTGAAAAGGTCGGCAAGGTCAAACAGCACCTCAAGGTCGGGCATTTCGGTATGCTGTGCTGATGTGATTTTATTTTCCATAGATATTCCCCTCTATTTAAAATAGTTGAACATATGAATAAATGTTCATATGTTAATATAAATATAGCACCGATACATTTGATTGTCAATAGGTATTATGAAAAAATTTGATTTTTATACACTATAAAAATTAAGGTAAAAACAAACGGCAGGAATTGCAAATGCAGTCCTGCCTTTAAAATATAAACCGCCTTTCTGAATTTGAAAGACGGTTGTTTCAGATTTTGTATTGACATTTTGCAAATGTTGGTGTATTATAAAAGCAGTAACAGAACAGTTTTGGCTGTTCTGCTTACCGGGATCAAATTAATTTAATCGCCTTGTGCTAGCATCACAGGGCGGTTATTTTTTTATATCATTAATAATCGCCCTGACCGCTGTCAGAACGATTGCGAATGTAAGTAAAATAATTACATCATTCACTTTGATATGCACCTCCTCGCAATGGATTTTGCAGGGGTAAAGGTGCAGAACAACCGCCACTATTCTGTTACTACCGAGATTATTATATCATAATTTGTCGAAAAGACAATAGTTTATAAATATTATTTTTACTTTTTAGAATAATAAAACCGCCTTGTATGTAGCGTACAAGGCGGCATTTTATTTCATATTTATTATGACTTTTTCCACACTGACGGTGAGAACAACAAAAGCAGTGGGAACAGCTCAAGTCTGCCTGCAAGCATATCAAAGATAAGCACGCTCTTTGACAGTATGCTGAAATTAGAGTAGCTTCCGACCGGACCGACTTCGCCAAGTCCCGGACCTGTGTTATTCAGG
>CAMKNF010000171.1 GCA_946414115.1 uncultured Ruminococcus sp.
GATAATCCGTCAGCAGAAGCCGAGGATTATGCTGCAAGGATTGAGGAACTTCATCTTGATGAAAAATCGCAGGAGACTTTATTTAAAGAATGTCAGAAGCTTATGAAGATGCCCTACGGCAGTCAGGAGGCTTCCGTAATCAGAACTTATCTGGATACAGTGCTTGATTTGCCTTGGAACACTTTTTCAAAGGATAAGATTGTAATTTCAAAAATCCGTAAAGAGCTTGACAAAAGCCACTATGGTTTAGAGAAAATCAAGGACAGAATAATCGAACAGCTTGCTGTTAAAAAGCTAAGTGAAAAGCAAAAGGGGCAGATTATATGCTTTGCCGGTCCTCCCGGAGTAGGTAAAACCTCAATTGCACAGTCTATTGCAAAGGCTATCGGCAGGAAAAGCCAGCGAATAGCTCTCGGCGGTGTAAGAGATGAAGCTGAAATCCGAGGTCACAGACGTACATATATCGGCTCAATTCCGGGCAGAATTATGTCGGCTGTACAGACAGCAGGAACAAACAACCCTGTTCTTATACTTGACGAGATTGATAAGCTCGCAAGCGACTATAAAGGCGACCCTACATCAGCACTTCTTGAAGTGCTCGACAGTGAGCAGAACAACAAGTTTGTCGACCACTACATTGATATTCCGTTTGATTTGTCAAACGTTATGTTTATTACAACTGCGAACGACGTTTCTGCTATTCCGGCACCTTTGCTTGACAGAATGGAGCTTATAGAGCTTAACAGCTACACAAGGGAAGAGAAGTTCAATATTGCAAAAAAGCACCTTATTCCTAAACAGCTTGATTTGTGCGGTTTTAGTAGTAAGGAAGTCAAATTTACGCAAAAGGGAATATATTTCCTGATTGATTTCTATACAAGAGAGTCGGGGGTGCGTACTCTTGAAAGACTGATTGCTTCGATTTTAAGAAAGTGCGCCGTTAAAAAGCTTGAAGATGATGTAGTGACTTTCAAGATTGATGAAAATGCAATTGAAGAAATGCTCGGACATAAAAAATATCTTTCCGATAATTATTCCGATAAGGATGAAATCGGAGTAGTAAACGGTCTTGCTTGGACATCGGTCGGGGGAGAGCTACTTCCCATAGAGGTTGCAGTAATGGAGGGAACAGGTAAAATCGAGCTGACAGGTTCTCTTGGTGATGTAATGCAGGAATCGGCAAAAACTGCAATAACCTGCATAAGAAGTCACTGTGACGTTCTGGGCATTGACTCTGATTTTTACAAGGACAAGGATATTCACATACACGCTCCCGAGGGTGCAGTACCAAAGGACGGACCTTCTGCTGGTATTACAATGGCAACTGCAATTTATTCCGCTTTATCTTTAAAGCCTGTAAGGCACGATATTGCAATGACAGGTGAAATTACCCTGCGTGGCAAGGTCTTGCCCATAGGCGGTCTTAAAGAAAAGAGTATGGCTGCCTACAAGCACGGAATAAACACTGTTATCATTCCAAAGGAAAACGAACCTGATTTACAGGACATTGACAGCGTTGTAAAGGAAAAGGTACGCTTTGTACCTGTTGAAAGCTTTAAAGACGTTATTGCTCTTGCAGTAAATGATACAATTGAAGTTTCCGAAAAGGAATGGGAAAACATAAAGCTAACACCGCAGCACAAAAGCGGCGTTGCAACAATTAGACTGTAAACAGGAGACAGGGTATGAATTTTAACGAAGTATGCTTTGAGTTTGCAGCAGGCAAGGTAGAACAGCTTCCAAAATCAGATATGCCTGAAATCGTATTTTCCGGTCATTCAAACGTCGGAAAATCATCTCTTATCAATAAGCTTGTTCAAAGAAAGTCGCTTGCAAGAGTCAGTGCACAACCGGGAAAAACCGCAACTATTAACTTCTATAAGCTGCGTGAATTCAGAATGGTTGATTTGCCCGGCTACGGATATGCAAAGGTGTCTAAGACTGAAAAAGATCGTTGGGCAAAGCTTGTTGAGGGGTATTTTAATCAGGAGCGAAAGCGTGCTCTTGTTATTCAGATTCTTGATTTGCGTCATCCCCCGACAGACGATGACTTGCATATGATTGATTTTCTGTACAGAGGTGGCTTCAATTTTGCGGCGGTGCTTACAAAAAGTGATAAACTTAAAAAGACACAGTTTGAAAAGCAGATGGAGTATTACAAGGATATTTTCAGCACGATTGAACATATTCCATTAATTCCGTTTTCTGCGCAGACAGGGTTTGGAAATGATGAAATCAGAAAGCTGATCGAAGAATCTATTAATAATTTTAATAACACGGAGGTTTGAGCAATGTTTGTAAACGATTGTCTTAACGTAAATGAAAAGGGACATCTTACAATCGGAGGGTGCGACACTTTAGAGCTTGCAAAGGAATACGGCACACCTCTTTATGTACTTGATGAAAATGTAATCAGAGAAACCTGCCGTTCATATGTCAACTCCTTTAAGAAGTTCTATGACGGTAACGGTATGCCGCTTTATGCAAGCAAGGCGCTTTCATGCAAGGAACTTTGCAGAATTGCAAAGGAAGAGAACATCGGTCTTGACGTAGTTTCGGGCGGTGAAATCTACACGGCTTTGCAGGCTGGCTTCCCTATGGAAAAGGTACATTTTCACGGCAACAACAAAACAGCAGATGAAATCAGGTTTGCTATTGAATCAAAGGTTGGCAAGTTCGTTGTAGATAATCTTTACGAGCTTGAGCTTCTTGATAAAATTGCAGGTGAGATGGGTGAGAAGGTAAATATTTCTTTCCGCATAAAGCCGGGTGTTGATGCGCATACACATAACTTTATCAGAACAGGCCAGATTGACTCAAAATTCGGTTTTGCACTTGAAACAGGAGAGGCTTTTGAGGCAGTTAAAGAGGCTGTAAAGCTTGAAAACGTATCTCTTAAAGAACTCCATTGTCACATCGGCTCACAGATTTTTGACATTGACCCGTTTGTAACAGCCGCTGAAATTATGATGGACTTTATCGGCAAAATAAAGAATGAGCTTGGCGTGACAATTTCAGAACTCAACCTTGGCGGCGGATTTGGTATTATGTACACAAGCAAGGACGAGCCTGTTCCTTATGAAAATTATATGGAAAAGGTGTCCGTTGCAGTTAAGGCGAAATCTGCCGAATACGGTCTGCCCGTGCCGTTTATCTACATTGAGCCTGGCAGATCGGTTGTAGGCGAAGCCGGAATTACTCTTTACACCGTTGGCGGCAAGAAAGAAATTCCTAACGCAAGAACCTACGTTTCAATTGACGGCGGTATGACCGATAATATTCGTTACGCACTTTATCAGTCAGATTATACAGTTGTGAATGCAAGCAAGGCTGATAAAGAGCCTGATGAAACCGTAACAATTGCCGGTAAGTGCTGTGAAAGCGGCGACCTTATTCAGGAGCACACGAAGGTTGCAAATGTTGAGGTAGGCGACACACTCGCAGTTCTCTCAACAGGCGCTTATAACTATTCGATGGCTTCAAATTACAATAGAATTCCTCGCCCTGCTATGGTAATGGTTAATAACGGCAAATCTCGTGTTATAATCAAGCGTGAAAGCTACGAGGATCTTGTAAGAAACGACATTTAATTATTAATACAATTTTTAAGGACAAGCTGTTTTGATTAACAGTTTGTCCTTTTAATTTATAATTCATTAGTGAACACTCAAATATTATTTATTCAAAAACAATGGTCAGAATATTATATCCGTCTTTGTTTGAATAATCAATTCTGCTTGCAGTTTTTTTGACAATATATATTCCCAGACCGCCCTCATCTCTGTCCTTGGCCGAAAGAGAAGTATCGGGGCTTTCTGTTGCCAAGGGATTATAACGCTTTCCGTTATCGTAAAAAGTAAGATAAATTGATTTGTCCGTCCTACAAAAACTTACTTTTGCACGTGTTGCACCGCTGTAATTAATGATATTTGAATATATTTCATCTGTTACGAGTTTTATTTT